>CAZQDF010000017.1:0-12977 GCA_964592065.1 uncultured Dehalococcoidales bacterium
GACTTCCTGCCTTTCAGGCAAGGCTTTGAACTGTGGGGAATAGACTCTTCATCAGCCATGCTCAAGCAAGCACTGAGGTATTCCGCCAAGTTCAAATTTTATGTCAATTTAATAGCCACCGATGCCCTCTCCCTACCCTTCTACGACGATACTTTTGACTGGGCAGTTTCAGTGGCTACCTATCACCATATCAAGGGTGGAAACGAGAGGGAAAGGGCATTTGAGGAATTAAGGCGAGTTTTAAAACCTGGCGGCGAGGCCTTCTTGACCGTGTGGAACCACGGGCAGCCAAGATTCTGGCTAAAATCGAAAGAACAAGAAGTAGTTTGGAGACTTAGCGATAGAACCGTCTCCCGCTATTATCATCTTTTCTCTTATCGCGAGCTTAAAGGGTTATTGACGCAGGTTGGCTTTAAGATCATCGCCATGTCACCAGAGAAATCTCACCATTTCCCCATAAAGAACTTTTCACGCAATATATGCGCCTTGGTGAAGAAGTAATGCCTCGCATTCACAACTCTATAGCATCAATGCTATAGAGTCGATGAGCCCTACACTAATCTCTGCAAGCGACCTCTCAGAGTTACCATATACACTGTTTAACTATGCTACAAGTTTAACTACTCTCTGGGCAAGTCTTGGCTTACTTCCGCTTTCTCAGAAAGGTCAGCTTCAACAATGCCCTTAAAAACTTCTATCAACCTGGGATCAAACTGTTTGCCAGCATACTTTTTTAGCTCTTTCATCACTTCCTCGTTGCTAAGGGCATCACGGTAAGGGCGAGCGGAGGTCATGGCAGCAAAAGCATCAGCTACAGCCAGGATGCGCGCCTCCAATGGAATAGCTTCACCTGCAAGCCCTTCGGGATAACCAGTGCCATCCCATCTCTCATGATGGTATAAAATCCCGCTCACACAGGGAACCAAGTTAGGCACATTCCCAACAATATTCGCTCCCAATCTAGGATGAGACTTAATCTGTCCCCAGTCTTCAGCATTGAGCTTTGTTTTTTTTCTAAGTATCTTATCAGAAATGCTAATCTTGCCAATATCGTGGAGCAACGCGATAGTACTTACTCTAGATACCTCGTCAGGCGATAAGCCAATTGCTTCAGCTAAAGCTACAGCATAAACATTAACCCTCCTGGAATGGTCGTAGGTATAGGAGTCCTTTGCATCCACTGCCGCGGCTAAGGCGTAAACAGCAGATAAACCACTACCCCTGGCGTAAGTTCCCGACTCTGGTAATGGCTCAGACAAAATTTTAGAGGAGAGATAAACCCGATTACCTCCAGTGCGCTTGGCATGATAAAGGGCGGTATCGGCTACAGTAACAAGTTCTCCAAATATTATTCCATCCGAGGGGTAGCTAGACAAACCAACGCTACAAGTCACAGCAATTTCTTCTGCCTTCATTTCGCTGGCAATCTGTTCTCGAACTCGATCACCCACGATGTAAGCATCATCCATGGTTGTCTCAGGCAAAATGACGATGAATTCATCACCACCATACCTGAAAGCTTGGTCGGGACTTCTAATAGACCTTCTGATAATTCCCCCTACTTGGTTGAGAAGTTTGTCACCGGAGGGATGCCCATATATATCGTTGTAGGCTTTGAAGTTGTCGAGGTCAAGCAAAAACAGGGAGAATATATTACCATAGCGGGAATGTCGAGTAATCTCCTCTTTAAGCCGTTCTTCAAAATGGCGACGATTAAACAGCCCGGTAAGCTCATCAATACGGCTTCTCTGCTCAGCCTTAGCATAGAGCTGGGAATTTTCAATGGGTGTAGCAATCTGCAGAGCTAACTGCTCCAGAAGGCGTACTTGCCTGGAATTATAAGCATCGGGCCGATGATTAGCCAAACTCAGACTGCCGATACTTTCGTCTTTGATGATTAAGGGTAAGTAAATAATAGAGTGAATTCCCCATTTTAAGTGATGCTCTCCAGTCCAGAATCTGCGGTATCGTGCTAAATCAGCTTCGTATAAGCTCTTTTTCTCCCGGCATACCCATTCGGTGGCTGTCCCTTCAAGGGGTATCCTCTCTCCTGGCTGCCATGTCGAACCTATGGTGCTAGATAGAGCCGGGAAGTAGAGCTGGCCTCCCTCAACCAAAGCAATTGCTGCCCAATCAACATCAACAGCTTCCTTTAGCTCATTAATGAAACCTTCAAATATCCCCTCAACGCTCATGCTGGAGGTTATAATTGTGGTCAACCTGTTAATAAGGCTCAATTCTTCGCCCTGCTCTCGGATTTGCTCATGGAAATATTCTTTTTCCATGCTTGCCGCCACGCGGCTGGCAACAGACTCCAGCAAATCAATATCTTCGACAGTGTAAAGCTTTCCATCTTGCTTATCAGTCACTGTCCAAATAGCCACAAGTTCGCCTCTATTTATTACAGGAATGAACATCTCCACTCTGGCTGCCTGGATGTCCTCTTTCTCCTCCTGCCAGATGGATTGGAATTCAGGAAAGATGCCCAGATTTCTTTCAGGTAATATGGTGTTTTCCCGCTTCAGCCAGGTCACAACAGGACTATCGCGCCTCAATTTCAAGTTCCTCATAGGATTATCTTCTACAGGCGGGTAGGCAAATTGAGCAGCAAAATCTTCATCCCCAGCCTGGGGCAAAAGCAAACAGGCTTTCCGGCTGCCAACAGATTGAGATAGCAATGATATAAGATGACTACCAAACTGCTCCAGAGTGGGAACGTCGTGTATTTTAGTGACAAAATCGGATAACTCCCTGCGATAGCTGTATCTCTCCCCGACAAAAACTTGCTCTACTTTCCTTTGCAAGGCTGCACGCACTCTATGAACAAAAAACACGATAACCGGAACCCCGATACCGGCGACTATGCCTAAAGTGGGAATGTCAGGGTTGAAGTCGAAGATCAGGTAAGCCAGGAAAAGAAGCAATGCCACGACAGCAATGCCAGCGCCATAAATGCCTATATACACCAGTGCTCGACGCAAAACAACTCTCATATCCAGCAGGCGATGTGCCACTACAGCATAGATTAAAATACAAGCCATGATAAAATTGCCAATATGGCCTACAGGATATTCCCCTCCACGAGGAGCAATGGAACCAAAGAGAAAAATCGTTAAGATAGCAGTGGCAGTAATTAAATAAATGATTCGATTACGCTCCATCAAGTCAGGTGAAATTCTGTGCCTTCGCAGCAAAGAATATATATCTTTGGCACCTACAGTGAATAGGAAAAGGAACCCTATAATAATAACCCAGATGCCATAGTCAACATTGATGCCGCTGGCAGTGATCTCGATGCCACTTGGAATGTAGCCCAAAAATGCCAAGACGATAGTCCCTGCCAAAAAGGCATAAGCAGCTGGTATTTTGACGGGGCGAGGCAGATAGAAAGAACAGAGGAAATAATGGAATTGGACCAGCAACCAGATGAGAATGCAAATAACAACTTGGGCCATAAGGAGTTTATCTGTAAAGAGGAAATCGCTACGAACGAAGAAATCGCTAAAGCTCCATAGAATAGCAGGAATTAGGAACAGCAGGAAAAGCCTTTGCTGTCTCTGCCATGGTCGATTAAGGAGCAGAATGACAAATAGGGGGATGTAAGCAATGCTAGCAACTAAGGGAATTAACGCATGAGTATTCATATAAGGCTATTATTGGCACAAATTTGGAAGTTGTCAATAAGGACTAAAGTAATCTCAGAAGAGTCGCTGGTGGTGCTGTGAATTGTAACCTATGTATTAAATCAAGCGTAGCATCGAAGCTACGAATGGAAACCAACAACGTAGCTGTGGGTATAAAGACCCACAGGTCGGGGCTTTAGCCCCGACCCTACGATTGCTTATGCTGAGCGAGATTAAAACCTCGCCCCTACGATTTGTTATATTGCCACCTAACTCAATGAGTGAGTACACGCTCGGCTTCGATTGCCGGCATAGCCTCGACCACAACTTTGGGAGCTCCCAGCGAGGAAAGCACTTCATCTGAGGGATTAATATGTGGCGGCTTCAGGTGACCTAAATCAGCCCCCTCAGCTTGCCGTTGAACCATATAGCTGGAAAAGGCGCCTTGAGGGAGCAAGGTAACCTCTACAGGTTTTAAGTCGAGTACAGTTGCCGTATCACCAAAAATTCCATAAATGTTATAGTGATACTTGCTATTTGATTTCTTAAGCTGGTCATACACTACTGAGGCCACGCCTTGTTCACCAGCAATATAGTCATCTTTAAGCTCGAGGTAGATATGTAAGGCCGCCCTATCCCCAATTGTTTCCTTCCGCGCTGTCCAATCTGCGCAGGGAATGCCAGTGTTCTCAATTGCTTCCCCGATTATCTTCTCCGTGAGGCGGCCAAAACCAAAAATATCAATAAGGTCATCAGCCCTGCCATGAAATACCATCTGGGGAATATCAATACCCAGTTTCTCATTTCGCAGTGAGGTTATCCTGATCATGTCACCGATTCTATATCTAGTCATGATGCCACCATGGAAATTGGTAGTGACTATCTCATAATTCTCACCAGCTTTCACCTCATCCAGCAAGACGGTTTTTGGCTGGTAGGAATGGTCAAGTTGCCATTTGAACCATTCCCTCTCCGGGATAAACTCAAAAAAATTCAGATTAGGAATAAAGCTCATACCTTCATAGTCCCAGGTCTGCGTGGCATAAATGCCACCCTCAGTGGCAGCATATAGCTCCAGAGGACACTTCCCCCATAGTTCTCTCACTCTTTTCTTAAAGATGGCGCTATCTGTGCCGCCACCCACGATTACCTTAACCGACCACAGGTCTTTGGGCAACATAGGACGATGAGCTACCTTGCTCCTGATTAATGCTTTAATTAAACGAGCAAATGCCTTAGGGTGAGATAATAAGAAACGAGAGTCTACATTTATTGCACCTTGTTTGAACACCTCGCCGACATAAACCAAGATAGAGGGCAAACCGCCAAAAGCATCAAGGCCCTGGCACAAAGCCTCCTTAAAGCCAGCTTTTATCTTTTCTTGAAATGCCCTTCCTTCTGCACTAGAAGGCAAGAAGTCGCAGCCAAGTGCCTGTTGCATCATGTATCCCACGACGCCTGATCCATAATACCGAGACCCCGTAGCGGATAGGGTTTTCAAATGTTCTTTCACTAGAAAATCGCCTTGGGGGTTGCAAGAGGCAAAAAGCCCAACACTACCAGCCGTCCTCTCAAATTCATATAAGAATCTCTGGGATAAGGGCACACACTTGACGTTATACTCGCCAGCCCTGCCCATGGTATGCACCCACATAGCAGGCTTCATTGGCAATATATCCTCACTGCGCTCCACAAGATCAGGGAGATAATCATCATAAGTGGTCAAGGGCACTTGCTCCCGGAATTCTTCCACAGTGGTGGGCATAGCTCCTCGCATCACCTTCCTGCCCAGCTCGCAGTTTTTCAGTAGCTCAATTTGCTCCAGCAATAATCTCCTCTGGATAGCCATGAATTGCTCCAAGCTGAGGTCAATAAAGCCACAGCACATCTGCCACAGCTCTTCCTTCCTTCCTTGCCGTAGTAAGTCAATCGGCCTTGTCATAGTAGCACCTCCATCACCCTCTTCGTCATTGCGAGGAGTTATAGCGGTGAGGCAATTTCAGGGGTTTGCCACAGCTTCACTCACAATGGCAGCAGAGGGAATTTATTAGCACAAAGATACTATGACAGGCCTCGATTTGATTGGGAAGTAATTATGTTCTAGAAGATAGTTCTATTTGAATCTGTAGAAAACACGATTGGAAGAGAATTATGAGGAGAAAGAGCTTTTAGGAGCTCTTTCCTTTTTGGGAGCTACCCAGAGCTTGCAATCTTTGAGTCAACCGCTCGAATTCTTTATCCTCAGGTTGCTTACCCAGCTCCAACCCATAGCTGATAAAGAACTCCAGGAAATTGCGTAATAGCTCCTTGGTTCCTTCTTGGAACTGGTGAAACTCCTCTCGGGTTACGCCGTCATGCCTCTTACTTTCCTCTTTTAACTGGCTCTCAATAAGAAAGTTGATCAACTCAGAACGGCTCATATCACCACGGTTGTCGTCTATCCTTTTCACCAGCTCAGCGTCCACTATAAGCATTCTTTTATCAGACATACAACGCTCCTACCATACAGCAATACTCCTTATACTTTATTACGTTAAACAGGGGGAACCTTTGCAACTCCTTCAGGCACCCCCTTGATAACCCACAAAGCTCGGCTAAGCCCCGTTGCCATTTTGGAAACCAAGCACTTCCATTATATTATCTATATTTTTAAGCAACCCTCGCCCTTCTTCAGTTACATGATAGGTGACTACAGGGTTACCCACCTCCACTTTGTTAATAAGCTCATGGTTTAACAGGAGGGCAAGATATTTCTGTATTTGGCTGTAGCTCATATTGACGCTATACATGATCTCTGTCTTGCCAGCACCATTTTCACCCACCCTCAGCATATCAGCTATTATTTCGATGTTAGATCGACGCCGATTCATTGTCACTGCTTCTACACCCTATTACTATCGTCCTATTACTATTTTACTAAACACTATACATCCTGTCAATGATTTGTACTCGTTGGTTCTACACTGTTTTGTGTGGAGAATGTTCAAAAGGTGTTGGAGAGGAGATAATGGTTTATTGAAAGACACCTGCTGTTCTCTGTAGCCTGAAGGTTTCAAAATCCAAGGTGAAAGGAGGTCAAGCAGGTGCAAGACGATTGTATCGCAGTGGCATTAAGAGTGCCACAACTTAAGATCCTGGGGCAAGAGGAATTGGAGAACTATTTTGAGGTCACAGTAATCTATCGACTGGAGAGGTCATCTGTCATTGCTGTGGTAGAGCAACTACTAAGGAGTATGACAGGAGGCTGCAGCACAAACAAGACAGGAGATTAAGAGATAAAGTGGTGTTTCCCACGCTGATAAAGAGACGACTCCGATGTCTTTGCTGTGGCAAGGTGTTCACAGAGCCGGATGAAGTCTTCGGCACAAGAAGACGTTCCAGTTACCGGTTCAGGGAGTATTTGGGGCAGGAAGCACTTCATCAGACGGTGAGGAGGACGGCGCAGAAAGAGATGGTTGGAGAAGGACTGGTGAGGAGATGTGTTGCTGAGGAGATAGGGAGGAGGCTTGAAGCAAAGGGAGCGAAAGAAACACCTGAGTTTATAGGTATAGACGAATTCTCAGTGAGGGGTGGCGTCTGTATCATGCAGTGATTTGCAACCTGGTGGAGGGGGAGATAATGGAGGTAGTAGAAGGAACAGGGACAACAAAGGGTGGAAGGGTATCTGGATAAGCTTGCAGAGCCGCAGAGAGTCAAGGGAGTGGCGATGGATATGCATGAACCCTTCCGCCAGGCAATTCAGATGTCCCTGCCCCAGGCAAAGATAGTGGCAGATAGGTTTCACCTTATCAGGCGTATCAATAGTACTCCGGACAAAGTGAGAAGCAAGCTCCAGGAAGGGAACAGGAAGGGGAAGAGGAGAAATCTATTCAAGAGCAGATATACCTTTCTCAAAAGAGCTGAGCGCCTTGTTGGTTGGGAGAAAGAAAGGCTAAATCAGCTATTCTATCGTTACCCTGAATTGAAGAGGGCATGGGTACTTAAGGAGAGCTTCAGTGCATGGTATAGGGAAACATGCAAAAGCAGGGCTGAGGAAAAGCTAAGGCTACTGGAGAGGAAAATAGCGAGTGACTCCTTATATGAGTTCAAGGAACTTCTCCATACGTTTGCTAATTGGAGAGGAGATACTGAACGATTTTGATTATCCCATAACCACTGTATTTATGGAGGGAAAAAACAACAGAATCAAAACTATAAAGAGGATGGCTTATGGCTACCACAACATGGATAACTTCCGAATGAGGATATTGGCAACTAACCCGGGCTATGGAGACACGGTTTCACACTTATTGACGTAGAACCTAGATTCTTAACTACTGGTAATCTTTCTGTGGATGGCTTAGAATGCTGAAAGCTAACATGGAAAGAGAGGCCCTTACTAAAAAAAGCTATATGCCCTTTTGGCTGAACTAAAAACAGCCCAGGAGATTATATAACCCTGCACGTAAAACCTTCTTCTTTTCCTCATCATATAGATGAGCTATTACTCGAGCCTGAATACAACATATATGCTGATGAGATTAAAAGAGTGGTCAATATCAAAACTGTGGTTCAAGAAGCTGAAAAGTATAACACTTGGGCAGCTATATTTTGGCAAGAGAATGGGAATAAACATATAGTATTACCACCATTCCCCATTACTGAAAACAAGGTTTCACTTGGTGAACTCGATACTTCGCTCCTATATGAAGCGACGGAGCGAAAATATGTCGTAGGAATCATATTGGTAGCATGGGGTTCATACTCCATAGGAATTTTCCAAGGTGATGACCTAGTAGAATCAAAAACAGGCACGGGGTATATTCATAAGTAGCACAGGAAGGGGGGAGGAGCGAAAGAAGATTTGCCCGCAGGACTGAAGAGCAAAAAAGAGACTTTCTAAGAAAAGTTAGCAATAGAATCGAGGAGAGATTTAAAAACTACACCATGGACCATATCTTCTTCGGGGGAAACAGGCTGATCCGCAAGCCATTACTAAAGGAATGCACATACCTCGAACTGGAGGCATATAAAATTTCTAAAAGAATTTTGAATATAAGGTATGTCAGCACTGAAGCCCTAAACCATAGTTTAGAAGCAATAACAAAACCCCCACTTCTTGCCTTCTGAGGCTAAGGCTAAGATAGATATGCTCCTGGTTTAAGCAAAACAAGTTGTCTTAAACAGCTAAAACACAGAGGAGCACCACAGTCTTAGATTTCAATTCCTCTAAATAATTGGAAAAGGCTACAAATATCTAAGCTTTCCCTATTCTGAACATCTTCGTACCACAAACAGGGCAGACACCTTGTAACGCTGGTCTTCCATTCTTGAGTGTAACTGGCCTTGGGTTTTTAATCTCCCTCTTTTGCCTGCACTTCATACAATAAGCTGTTGCCATTATACCTCCTACCCAGATTTATTTCCTATATTGTTACTACACGAATGAAACTTTGTCAATAGTTTTTGGGCTCATAATTCATTTTTCAACCCTTTTAATATGCTATAATTAGGCTTAATTATTTATATGCTGGAGGCAACAATTGGCAAGGGACTTAAAATTTATTGCCTGGTTTGATGAACTTAGTAAGGAAGACATTGCTTTAGCTGGTGGCAAGGGAGCAAATCTAGCTGAGATGGCACGTGCTAAAATTCCAGTGCCACCGGGATTTATCGTTACCTCAAATGCCTATTCCCATTTCTTAGAGCAGGCGAAGCTTGGACGGGAAACACGTCAGCTTCTCGAGCCTTTAAACATAGAGGACAGTCAGGAGCTTAAAAAAGTCAGCGATAAAATTAAAGAAATTTTTTCTAATGCCTCTATACCTGAGGAAATAGCCAGTGAAATTAAGCAGGCTTATAGAAAACTAGGGGGAGGACTAGTAGCTGTACGCAGTTCAGCAACTGCTGAAGACTTGCCCGAGGCTTCCTTCGCCGGGCAACAAAGAACCTTTTTAAATGTTCAAGGAGAGGGTGAGCTATTAGCTGCAGTACAAGGCTGTTGGGCTTCACTATTCGAACCTCGGGCTATATTCTACCGGCAGCAACAAGGATTTGATCATTTTAACGTAAAACTAGCCGTTCCAGTTCAACAAATGGTGCAATCGGAAACTTCTGGAGTTATGTTTACCGTGGAACCTCTAACTAGCGACAAGGCGAAAATCCTTATCGAGGCAGTTTATGGGCTTGGCGAAGCTATCGTCTCTGGAGAAGTGACCCCTGATTCCTACACGGTAGACAAAAAGAGCCTGACTATCATCGATAAACAAATAGCCAAACAAGAGTGGCAGATAATCAAAAATCCCCAACCTAGCGAGGTGGAAGAAAATAATATTAAAGTTCCTATATCTGACTCAAGGCAATATGAGCAGAAGCTATATGATAAAGACATTATCGCTCTAGCTAAGTTGGGTAAAGGTTTAGAGGATTTATATCAATTTCCTCAAGATATCGAATGGGCAAAGCAAGATGATAGGCTCTTTATTGTTCAAACTCGTCCAGTCACCACTTTAGGGGTGAGGGAAATGCTTGCTGAAATCAAGGCCGAACCACTGCTAACTGGTGAAGCTGCTAGCCTAGGAATAGCTTCAGGCATTGTCAAAATCGTCCACGATGCTACACAACTAGACAAGGTAAAAAAAGGGGACGCCTTAGTAGCCGAGATGACATCCCCTGATTTCGTCCCGGCAATGAAACGCGCAACAGCTATTGTCACCGACAAAGGTGGCAAAACTTCTCACGCCGCTATTGTCAGCCGCGAGTTGGGCATCCCTTGTGTAGTTGGCACAGAAAAAGCCACTGAAATTCTTAAAGATGGTCAGGAAATAACGGTGGATGGTTCCCGTGGTCGAATTTATCAAGGCAAAGTAGCAGGAGAAAAGATACCCTTGCGCAGCGCCAGCATGAGAAGAAGATTCACAACTAAGACAAAGGTCTATGTGAACCTGTCCCAGCCTGAATTGGCAGACAGAGTAGCTGCGAGGGATGTTGATGGAGTTGGCTTACTTCGGGCAGAATTCATTATAGCCCAGATCGGAGAGCATCCTCGCTTTATGCTTGATCAAAAGCGGGAATGCAAATTCATTGACCAGCTAGCTCAGGGCATAAATAGCTTTACCAAAGCTTTCTACCCTCGCCCTGTGGTCTATAGAACTACGGATTTCAAGACCAACGAATACAGAAATCTAAAGGGTGGAGAGAAATATGAGCAGGTTGAAGAAAATCCTATGCTGGGATACCGAGGTTGCTCCCGCTATGTTCAAGAACTTGATATTCTTAAGCTAGAGATCAAGGCTATAAAGAAAGTTCGGGAAAGATATAGTAATCTTTGGGTTATGATTCCCTTCGTACGGTTACCCAGCGAAATGGCAAAGGTTAAACAAATATTTGAGTCTGAGGGGTTATTCAACTCTCAGGATTTCAAGTTTTGGATGATGGCCGAGGTGCCTTCCAATGTCCTCCTTATTGACGAATTCCTAGCCACAGGGATAAACGGCATATCCATCGGCTCTAATGATTTAACCCAGCTCATCCTAGGCATAGATAGAGACAACTCTAAGCTAGCAGGTATATTTGATGAGAGGAACAAAGCAGTAATGCAAGCCATGGAAAGGCTTATTACTGCTTGCACAAATAAAGGCGTTACTTCTTCCATTTGCGGACAGGCTCCTTCCTTTTACCCTGAAATTACTGAGAAATTAGTCAGGTGGGGGATTACCTCGGTATCGGTAAGCCCAGATATGATAGATAAAACTAGAGAGATAATCGCCACTGTAGAGGCAAAATTAAGGATTCCCGCCTAAGATTGTCCAATAAAATAGCAAGGCTTTAATGATTGATGAACTTAATATACGTCAGCAAACAGAGGAGAGAGAAGAAAATCTTTCACCTTATGCCACTAAAAGCAAATTTAGTCGTGGTAGGGTAAGATGGGAAGAGCCTTGCCCCATAAGAACTTGCTTTCAACGCGATCGGGATCGTATTATCCATTGTAAAGCTTTCCGGAGATTGAAGCACAAGACACAGGTCTTCATCGCTCCCTTGGGAGACCATTACGTGACCAGACTAACTCATACACTAGAAGTATCTCAAATTGCCCGGACTATAGCTCGAGCTCTAAACCTCAACGAAGACCTAACTGAAGCTATTGCTTTGGGGCATGACTTAGGACACACCCCTTTTGGACATATAGGCGAGAAAGTCCTGAATGAACTTTATCCCGATGGTTTCAAACATAATGAGCAAAGCTTAAGAGTAGTTGATTTGTTGGAGGGCGAGGGCCAAGGGCTCAATCTCACCTGGGAAGTGCGAGACGGTATTCTCAAGCATTCTAAAGGGCAAACGGACATACTGGGGGCAGGATGGGGAGATGTTGGCGCTTTAGAGGGGCAGATATGCAAAATGGCAGACATCGTGGCTTACATTAACCACGATGTCGAAGACGCTATAAGAGCCAATGCCATTACCCAGAATGACTTGCCTCATCTAGTCACGGCAACTTTAGGTCATACACATTCACAACGAATTAATACTTTAGTTTGTGATATTGTGAGCTACTCTTGGCCAGCCAGTAGTCCTAGCAGTTTCACAAAACCAACTGTAGGCATGAGCCCTGAAGTCCTCAGGGCAGCCAATAGCCTTCGTCAATTTCTATTTGACAAGGTATATAACCCCAGTTTAGCTAGAGAAGAAGCGATAAAGGCAAGAAAGACACTGCAGCTGTTATATTCCCATTTCTTGAGACATCAAGACGAATTACCTCAAGAATTCGCCTCCTTACCTGATAGTACGGAGCGGAAAATCATTGATTATATTGCTGGAATGACTGATCAATACGCGCTACGATTGGCTGAAGAAATATCTCAATGAGCATAATTGCTGAGGTAAAGCAAAGAATAGACATTGTAGAGCTTGTCTCTGAGCACGTCTCTTTACAAAAAGCAGGGCGTAATTTCAAAGGCTTATGTCCCTTTCATAGCGAAAAACACCCTTCCTTCTTTGTCTTTCCAGAGCAACAAACATGGCATTGCTTTGGTGCCTGTGGCACCGGTGGTGATGTTTTCTCCTTCACTATGAAGAAGGAAGGAATCGACTTTGGTCAAGCTCTCCACCTATTAGCTCAAAGGGCAGGTATAACTTTAACTCCGCCTGAGACCTTAGCCAAGGCTGAGGATAAGGAGAAAGAGAGCTTATTTCAGATTGATGAGTCAGCGGCTCAATACTACCACCACTTACTTCTAACTACTAAAGTCGGCGAAGTAGCTAGAAACTACCTCAGCAAGAGGAGGGTCAATATTGAAACTATTACAGAATTCCGATTGGGCTTTAGCCCTGACAGCTGGGAAACAATTAAAAAATATTTAACAAGCAAAGGAT
>CAZQDF010000018.1:0-12974 GCA_964592065.1 uncultured Dehalococcoidales bacterium
ATTCAGGAAATCCACGATACAATCGGTGAGGATGCAGCTATCCTTGATGATAGTGAACAACTTAATGAAGAGGCTATGTATGCTATCTATGAAGGCCAGGCGGGGCAATTATCATTATTTGAAGAGGATGTAAAGGACTTCGTAGACCTTAATGAGGCTGAGGAAATGCTCCGTCATCTAAAGAGAGAAAGTCCAGAGGAGTTCCAGGGAATATCGGAGCTTAGAGATGGTATTCGAGCAGCTAAAGTATCCGATTTTAAGGGGCATTATGTTTTCTGCCAGGCGGGACGTTTCCAGCAACTCTTTCTGACTGATGATGAGGGGATGATTATCTCGCGGGACATCCCCAGATGTATCAACACCATAAAATGCTCCGCTCTCGAGCCAGCGCGAAAGCTCCCTGCCGGGTATAACTGCAACACAATGAAGATCAAACACCTCTTTGAAGAGGAGGTTAAGCACAGGAGAGCAGAACGGGCTCAGACCCTGTCTTTGACCCAGGCACAGCGATATGTTTTACGTGAACTTCGTATCCTTTTCGAGCATGCTGATGATGAGACTAAGGCACGGTTAAATATTCTGGAGAAAGCGTTCCGAATGAGTCCTTCACCCGCTGTAAATAAGAAGTTAAACTTCCTGAGGCGAAATGGGGTGGTTGGTGAAAATCTACTAAAGAGCCTTACCGACATTTACTACGAACATAGCCTTCATGAGCGTTTGGACCCAAAGTCCGGTTTCATTGATACCGAAGAAATACCGCGCGTAATTTGCAGTGAGGCACTAACGTAGGGCTCTTATATATTCAATCTTTATTGCTCGGCAGAGCTATTGATTCATGACTGCGGACACAATCCGCCAGAATGTCACCTCCTTGCCATCCAAAATTAGGAAAGTCCATTATACTCACGTAACCTAATGACTAAATGTAGAGAAGCGCCCCTGCTGTGGAGCCGCTATGGGTAAATGGCACTGCAGGGTTTGCGGCTGGGCACAACCTCTCACTTTACCAGCATCCCAAATTCCCTTAGCTTCTCAGACAGCAGCCTGATATTCTTAATTGCGGAGGGGCCTGAGTGAGTTAAAGGGAGGTCTTTCTCTGTGGTCAGGGCTATTTTGCCCTTCTTCACTGCCTCAACTTCCTCCCACCCCCGGTCTTTTATTAGCGAGGCGATATTCGTGTCTTTCATCTCCAGCGGAGGTTCAAGAACAATCAAGATGAAGTCTGGGTTTGCCGCGGCGACATCTTTAAAATTCGGCGTAAAATAGGTCACAGGCTTTTCTGAGAAGACATTACAGCCTCCTGCCGTGGAAATAAGGTCATTTATGAAAGCCAGGCCACCAACCGTGGTAGAGGATTTATCAGGCCATACTATCTCAATATAGACTCTTGGCCTGTCTTCATACCTTGGTTGCACCCGGGAAGTTTCGAGTTCCCTGGCAAGCTTTTCTCCCAGCTGCCGCGCTTCCCTTTGCTTGCCCACCAGCGCTCCTATAAGAAGAACATTGGCTATTATTCCATAAAGACTGAATGCCAGCGGTATGGGGAAAACCTGGTATCCTCTGGAGTATAATTCTATTGCCATTTGGCGCTGAATGCCTGTGGTGGTCAATACGAGGTCTGGTTTTATCTCTTCAAGGAGCTTGTAGTTGGCTTCGATGACAGAGGAAACAGGTTTTTTCTTAAGTCCTGTAACAAAGAAGTGGCAATGGGATGAGACCCCTACCAGCTCTTCCCCAATTCCTATGTCTACCAGGGTTTCAGTAACTGAAGGGTAAAGACTGGCTATTCTCCTTGGTGGTTCCGGGATATCCACCAGGTTCCTTAAAATCTCGTGGAAAACTTTGGGCATCTTTTCTTCCTTATTAGCTTAGCCTGGGCAGTAGTTAAGGAACGAGATTATATCACAAACTTTGCCATAGATAATGAGCTTACCAGCTAAAGCGTCTTTAAGGCTGGCTACCATGAGTTCAAATGGCCAATCCGGGGAGAAGAGAAATTGCCCGAAATATTCCCCTCGATAAACCTTCGGCTATTTTTCTTCGTTTTTATATAGATAAAAGCAAATGAGCAAAGGGGAGGCAAAATGAAGAAAGTAGGAATGATAGCAGGCATTCTTCTGGTTATGGGGCTTCTATTGGGCCTGGTGCCCCCAGCACTGGCAGCAGTGGATAATGAGAAAACAGTGCCATCATTGCCACTTCTGGATAATGGACAAGGCAAGGATAAAGGAAGAGCCTGGCACTTGTGGGGACAAATTACAGTGCTTAAAGGCAAAGTAAGGGAAGCTACACTGGTAGATGGCGAAATAATCATAGAGATGGAAGAAGGCCAGACCATCAAGGTAAGCGAGGATGCCATTAAAGGTCCGGTCAAAAGTCGCATCTGGGGTGGCATCGAAACCCCCGAGGCACTCGAGGGAACTGTGATTGTAGCTTTAGCTCATTATGACGAGGAGATGGAAACCTATATCGCCAAGCATGTAGCTATCATTCCAGGCATAGTAGCTCTGGCTGTGGTCACTTGCCGGAAGCCCCCGCTATTACCCAAGATGATAAGGCTCAAAGGAACTATTGATAGCATATCAAACAGCACTATCATTATCGATACTGGCGATACATCCCAGTCTGTCACTTACAATGAGGAGACTATTGTTGTCATTAAGGCTGCCACTAGCTTGGAAATAGGAGAAGAGGTTACAGTTATTGCCCTGAAAAGGGACGGTGAACTCCTAGCCAAGGGCATATTTGCTGGATTGGAGCCTGTGAAGGTGATGAAGAGGTTAGAGAGGCATAGAACGCAGTGGTCCGGGAGACACAGGATACCGTGGCTAGAAAGATACAGAGCAGGAAATCTAAACAGTTAAATTAACAAACCCGACCTGTTGCAAAAGGGGGCAGCAGATGCCATCTCTTTTGTTGCATATCCGTCTTTTCCAAACTCCGAGGGCTCTTGGCCAAGCTATCCTAAGAGCTCTCCTTTATTTTCACTGGAATTCCAGCAACCTAATAATCAATCCCTTTTCCTTTTATTTCAGCTCCACAGAAATCTCTAGAAACCAAACGTTGTTTCTTTTATGCTGTTTGCCCAGGGCGACTTTAAGTGACTTGTCAAAAATTGGCCCATCAGTTACGTAAGTATGATATTCCCCGGACTCCCCACAGGGATGAGAATTGAATTTCTGAAGCTCAAGCAAAAGAGCTTCATCCACATTTTTGCCGAGTAAACTCTGTTCCAATCTGGTAGCTACTACTATTGCCTTGAATCCGTTTCCCCAAAACTCGGCGAGAAGCTCCCCGGGTTCAATCCCCCAAAGAGGCAGGATAGGCTTTATTTCAAGCTCAGCACAAACCCTTTCTATCCACTGTCTGTGCTCCTCTAAGTCCATATCGCCAAAAACTCCTCCCTTTATCCCTTTCTCTTTAAGCTCCATCACAATCTTCTTAAAGTTCTCCTCATAATTTTCCCAGGATGTTTTGACTTGTATCATAGGAATCCCTATAGCTTTTGCTTGCAAATTTAAGACCTCGGCCAGGATGCCATGAGACCTCGCTCTCTTTCCATCCTCAGAAACGAAGTTGACCAGATATGAAACCTGGTGGCCTTGCGAAACCGCCTTATAGGTTGCCAGGGCGGATTCCTTTCCCCCACTCCAAGAAGCAAAAACCTTTATTTAGATGCCTCGATTTTATAGAGATTGCTTCGCTTTCCCCTCACTATGTTCAGGGCTCTGGCTCACCGCAATGACACGAAGACCCCAGCTAAAGCGCTTTTTATACCTTTCCAATATGGCTATAGTCCTCACACCAAATAGACCAAGAAAAATGGCATTTCCTACGGCATGAGAAGTATCAAACCAAAAACTGCTAATCTGGACAAAAAGTAAAGTTCTTAGTGTAAGCGGGTAAGCGAAATATAGCCAGAAATAGATGTTTGTTATGAAACCAAAGATGAACCCACAAAGGACGCCAACGGTAATAAATCCTTTCCTGTCCAAATTGAATCGTGGGAGGTAGGCAGCACCATACCCTATCAACCCCCAGGCAAGCATCTGATATAGCGTCCAAGGACCTTGCCCCAAGAAAAAGTTAGAGATGAGCGGCGTCATCGCCCCCACCATAAATCCAGATATAGGGCCGAAGACATATCCAGAGCAAATTATCAAGAAAGTGCAAGGCTGAAAGCTAGGAATAGCAGCGAAAGGAATCCTTAAAACTGCTGATATAGCCGTCAGCATGGCGACTAAAGCTATTTCCTTAGAACCCAGTGCGACTGACTCAAATTTGAAGAAAAAGGTTAATATAACCAGAACAGCCAACAGAATCGCCATTAAGCCCCAATTAAGCAGAGCATTTAATGAGGGAAACAAAACAGAGGAGACGACAAAACCTATAACAGCAATTAGCACCAGCGACAGGATAATGTAGCTTTTCTTCATGTCATTATTCCTAATGCTTCATCAGCAGTTAACACATCGCTGGGAACACCATAGTGGTTGAGCGATTGAGCCAGGCGGTTTATTTGAGGTGAGAATAGCAATGCTCGCGACAGCACTTCCCGTTTACTTCCATCCACAACAGTCCTTCCCTCGCTGAGCAATATCACCCTGTCACCATACTCAGCTACCGTTTCCACATCCTGAGTAACCAAAATCACTGCATTGCCATTTTCCCGATATTCGTCTAGAAAACGCATCAACTCAACCTTCAATCTATATTCCATTCCCCTGGTGGGTTCATCCAGAATGATTATCTTAGGCTGAGCTACAAGGATAGAAGCAAAAGCCACCCTTTGTTTTTCTCCACCGCTTAAGGAACGTGGATATCGGTGCCGATACTGTGTAAGACCAAATCTCTCCAGCACCTGGTCAATCATGGACTCCATTCCCTCACTTTTAAATCCCAAATTCTTCAGGGTGAAGGCAATCTCCTGCTCGACTGAATCAGCAAACAAGTGGTCATTGGGATTCTGGAAGACGTAGCCAACTTTCCTAGCTAGATCAGCTATAGTCGTCCCTTTAGTATTCACGCCATTTACTATAACATCCCCTTCCGTCGGCTTCAGAAGGCCATTAAAATGCTTGACCAGAGTGGTCTTCCCTGAAGCGTTTCTTCCCATAATCGCCACAAATTCTCCCTCGCATATCTTTAAACTTATATTCCTTAGGGCAACAAGGTCACCGGGGTAAACATGATATAGCCCCTTTACCTCAACCATGGGCTGAGCCGAAGCCCTGAGCGTAGCGAAGGGTCTCGGGGATTGCTTCGCCTCACTCGTGATAACTTTTCTTTCTGGCAAATTGAGGTTGCCTTGCTTCGCTTGCAATGACATTACTTTGGCTAATGCTGCTCTACCTTCCTTAACCGTTAGAGGGATGTTGTCAATTCCGATACCTTTGTCTTTCAATCCTTGGACAAGTTTGATTATCGGTGGTATGCCAATGCCACTCTGCGAGACCTTGTCATCGCTCAAGACCGATTGTGGAGTTCCATCAGACACGAGCATCCCATTATCCAACACGAGCATCCTATCAACGTGTTGCGTTACTCTGTCCAATCTATGCTCTACCAATATCACTGTAACACCTAATTCATCGTTGAGTCGTTCTACTACGTTAAGAACCTCTTCAGCACCCTTGGGATCCAGTTCAGACGTGGGCTCATCCAGCACTAAAATATTGGGGTAAAGTGCTAGGACAGAGGCTATAGCTACTCTTTGTTTTTCACCACCGGAGAGCTCATTCATAGTACGATGGCGTAGGCTTGCAATACCCACTGTATCCAATGCCTCCTCCATCCTTTTAGCCATAAGTTCAAAGGGGAAGGCGAGGTTTTCTAAGCCAAAGGCCACCTCCCTTTCGACATCCATAGCTACGAGCTGATTCTCCGGGTCTTGAAATACCATCCCTACTTCGGTAGCCATCTCCTTGGTAGAATGCTTCATTGTATCGAGGCCATCCACTTCCACCTTGCCAGTTATTTCACCCCCATAAAAATGAGGTATCAAGCCATTCAGACAGCGGCAGAAGCTCGACTTCCCTCCACCCGAGGGACCTGTGATCAATACAAACTCTCCATCTTGAATTTCGAGATTTATATCTCGCAAAGCCGGTCTATCGGTATCGCTATAGCGAAATGTTAAGTTGTCTATCCTAATCAAGGTCAATCCTCCTTTTTAAGGGAGCCAGGATAAACATAATATTTAACAAGAGCACCAAGCCAACCAGCACAATTGCTTCCAGTTGGGTGAAGCTAATCCCCTGAAAAACAGGATAGTAGTTATACTCTCCATATCCCAAACAACGAATGCCAATGCCGAAAATGAGAGGGAGTAAGGCGCAAACAAGAGTGATAATATCAAATCGGTTCATCTTCAGCTCTTTATAAAAAGTTCTGTTCTTGGTTGAGCCAAAAGCCCTCGATTCCATGGCTTCAGCAACCTGGACTGCTCGATCCAAGGAATTGGATAGCAACGGAATGGCAACTGCCATATAGCTCTTGGCTTTTTGAATTCGACTCCCCTTATCGAACTCTAAACCTCTAGACTTCTGAACATCGCTGATACGTTGAGCATCATCAATCAGGGCAGGAGCAAATTTGGTCGATAGCGAAGTGACCAGAACTGATTTATAGGGTAATTTTGCCTTCATCAGCACTAGCATCAGGTCGTCAGGATGAATGGTAAAGGTGAATATAGTGAAAGCAGAAATTATGGCAAGCAACCTCAGGCTATTTCCCACCCCGCAAAATATAGCTTCCAAAGTCATTTTGGGAGCACCCACTATGGGGATTGCAAAGGGAATTTGATACAGGACATGAGAGCCTTGGTTGCTGGCTAAAGCATTTATGACTATTATCAACCCACAAAGGAAAAGGAAAAACTTTATAAGGGAAGCCCACTCCCTCTGCACTTTAGCAGCTAGAATTAATGGCAACGTTGAGAGGAATAATAAGAGGAGATAAAGCGGATTATTAAACAACAAGGCAAGGATGAAAACGCTGGCGATCCAGGCTAGCTTGCACCAAGGATTGAGCCTATGAATAACCGTACCTTTATCGGTATATTTATAGCTTATCATCGAGGCACCTTAATCACCTCTTCACCCACTATCACTGTGGCATAGGCATAGCGAAATTCCTCATGGTGATTGGTTAATATATCTACTGCACTTTGAACTTGACTTTCATTAGTGCCCGACAGTAGCCAGACTACATTTTCGCAAGCCCCGATTCCTTTGGGATTCCACGGATTCTGAGTAGCCTGGATGAGCCCGCAGCCTGATTTATATTGTGTCTCATTCCCCTGAGAATCATAAACCACTGTTTTGTCATCCTCAAAGTGAATATAAAACCCGAGCTTCCGGTTTTCATTTAGCTCCGATATAAGGTCAAAATCTCTGGTGCCTAAGAGGATTAGATTGGAGTGTTCCTTATCTTGGAATGATAGTTCAGTGGTACCTTGAGCACGAATATCCTTGATTCCTAGCTTCTCTAGCTTGCCAGCTAAATCCAAGGCGGTGTCTCGGAAACCTTCGTCATAAACTATTATAGTTGGCAAGTTTTCCCCTTGATAGCCACCGGCAAATGGCTGCGGAAAATCACCGATAATAGCAGGAATAAAGGCATGGAAACTCCAATCATGGAAATCCCAATGTTCTACGTCGCCATCACAGAGCTTATAGTCTAACACCCCGACATTAGCTGAGATGCCATTAATATAGAAAAACCAGTCCTTCCTAGCTTTACTTCCAGAATATTGAGAGCGGACCCCGTTTATTGCTTCAATAAAGCCCCCTCCATACTTGGTTTCTACTGTAGCTACCCCTGCCAGGGCATCTAAAGCACTAGTGTCATTGGCTACTATAACTGACTCGTCCAACATCAGGTCATGGCCAAAGTCCTGGGTGACTATCACCCTAGCTGTAGTCTCGGCTGTAGACTGGGGTTTACAGCCACCTAAGACAATAGTAAGCAGGCAAGCAAGGACGAGCGCGATTACAATTATCTTGGGCAAACTAGCTTGCTTTATCCCCATTTGCCTGTAGAAGCCGCCCTCTCATTTCTCCGTGGTTATGCTTTACTTTTAATTCTACGAAATACGAGCACTAGTGCTGCGATAAGTCCTGCAATAACTACAATAGCTATCATGCTACCAGTGTCTAGTCCTTTATCAGAAACCTGATTTCCTATCACATTGAACTGCGCCTGCTGCCCCCCTAAGGAGATAGCGTAAGTGTCAGGAATCGCCTTAGTTATACCAAACACTACAGTCTGAGTTGAGCCTGGTGAAATGCTCACCGTCTGGCTATCCTCCATCTGCCCATTGGTATAAAGAACTGCTTCGTAACTCCCAGCTTTCCCACCACTATTAGTTATATTGATGGATATATTCACTTGCTGATTGGGTTGAACCTGTTTTGGTGAGATATTAAGATTGGAAGCTGAAAAGCTAGCTGGCTTCTTTGGTGTAGGCGACACAAAGTCGGCGATAATACTTTTATTAGAGTCCACAGTTATATTAGCAAGGTTACTGCTCCCGCTAAGGTCACCGCTCCAGCCACCGAAGGTATAACCCTCAGCCGGAATAGCACTTAGCTCAACAGAGGTGCCAGCCTTATATTGCTTGCCCTCTGCCGTAGGGCTAAGGGTGACACTCCCACCCCTGCTTGGTTTGCAAGTTACTGTTAATGTGTAGACTGACGGAATCTGGACGAATTTAGCAGTCACTGTTTTGTTTGCATCCATGGTCACAGTAGTGGAAGAGGATGATGAATTGGCAACATCACCGCTCCAGCTATCGAATTCCCAGCCTTGAGCTGATGCGGCACTAATTTCAACTGTAGTTCCAGCATAGTAAGGGCTACCCACTGAAGGATTGGTTGAGCCATTTCCTTTCACCGCTAGGGTTAGAATATAGGTTACTGGGGCAGGTGTGACTGTTACTTCTATCTTATCACTGCGTATGTAGCCTGCCTTTTCAGCAAAGACGTGGAGAGTAACATCGTGGTCTACGGAAATCGTTACATCCCCACTGCTATCAGTTGTGTAATCTTGATCTGCATGGACAGTAGCTCCTTCGCAGGGCGACCACTCATGAGTAGCATCGCTGTAAACCTCTACTGTAGCAGCGAAATTCTCGCCTACATCTACCTCCGTCTTATCTACAGTTGCCTTCAAAGGAAGATCAGTCCAAGCCCCGTAGTAGCATAGCACTTCCTCGTGCGGAGGATCCGGCGGTGTTGTCCCATTTAAAATGAAATCGCCAGCGCCCACACTAGGGCTATAATAATCCACCCGGTACATCCAGCCACTCGCTCCCTGGCTCTCCTCACCAGCTATAGAGCTTAAAAATAATGCCCCATATGTATCAGTTACATAATATGGAAACCGCTGCTCATGGTTGGAGGCTTCATCTAGAGCCCCCAGACCAGTTGGATCTGACATATGATAAGTTGTGCCACTATTATCAGCTGTAATATCCGACTCAGAAACAGTTACATTGCCTCTCCAAATAGTCTCATCCTGTCCCTCGATTCTTACATAAATCGGTATTCCCTCCTCTGCTCTAAGGACTTTTACCGGATACGATTCACTTAAAAGTGCCCGTGTGGTAGAAGCGGTTGTCTGCTGGTATTGATTACCGCCTAAGACAATGGCAAGCAAGAAAGCAACGGTAAGCGATACTATAAATGTCCTCAGTGTTTTACCTAGCTTCACTCACACCTACTACGAGCACCCTCACCAACTTACATCTATGCCCTTATTAAGTTCTATAGCCACGCAAACACGAGCAAAAGCAACGAACTTATCCAGCAGCCCACTCCCCGATCAACTGAAGCAATTCCATGGTGGTTATCGCCCGGTTGAAGCCAAGCAAGATTACCCTGTTTGCCCAGTCATTTATAGCTTCGAGCAAGTCTCCGGTCTCAACCTTAATCGGATCATCACCCAGGGTCATATAGAAGGCAAGTATGTCATTGTGTTGGAGAACTTTGACGGGATACGGTTTGCCTAAAAGCGCTTGTATGGCATAAGCAGTCGTCTTAGGCACGCTCATCCCAGGAGTGCCACTCTGCCAGTAAAATGAACCATCGCCTTGCTGGAAACTCAACAAATCATCAACAGGAGTGTTGCCATTCTTAGTCCAATCTGCACTTGTAGGGTCTTGCCCCGCAGCTACTATGGCATTGATGGCCCAGGAGTCTGTGTCGGCATTAGTGTTGCCCCAAGAGAGAAAGCCACCATTATCTGTCTGTTGGGTTTTGATATAAGCTAAACCATCCGTGATAGCGGTGGAACTCTGACTCTCCCCGGCAGCGATCAAAGCCATTATAGCCGCTGCTGTATCATCAACATCGCTATCTCCTTCAGTTCCCCAACTCCAACCATGATCTCCGTTCTGGTTATCCTTGATGAAGCCTACTGAATTAGCCACAATCTCTGAACTCTGGCCTTCACCAGCAGCAATAAGAGCCATGACTCCCCAGAAATCATCATTGAGTAGGGATGTGTCACCAAGCTGACCGTTGTTGTATTGCCAATTTAATAGATTTACAAAATTTCTGCCACCAAAACTCGTTGGGTCTTCATCAGCAGCCACTATCGCGAAGACCATCCTGGCATAATCGGTAACTGAAGTGGCATCCCCTGCGTTAGCAGCCAGATAATCAACAATAGAATTACTCCCCACCTTCCAATCATGCGGGTCTTCTCCTGCAGCAGCTATTGCCATAATCACCCAGGCTGAGGTGCTAAATCCTCCTATGTCACCGGCAGTTGTTTGCTCATCACAGAGATAATCTAGAGCATTAGCTACTTCGGTGTCAGTTGGGTTAAGAGGATAATCAGGTTGCGCCAGAACTGACATAGGTAATATCGCCGATACTACAAGCATCAAAACCAGAAGTAAACTACCTAAAACGCCAAAATCCTTCTTTGTGTTACTCACCTTTACCTCCTTATTGGTAATTAAATTAAACAGCTTAGACAAGACTTACCTATCGATATGCCTCTGTTTCACCTCCCTTTATACAAATTAAGTTTATTATATACAAGTGCACTTGATTAACTCGTATGATAAAACAACATGAGGTGGAATGTCAAGGTTCGAAAGAACAATTTTTTGAGGGAATATCACAATTAAGAGAGGTAAAGGGTTCTCGTGTTGCTTTAAGCACAAATTATATGTTGAAAGATTTCTTAGCTTCCTTTAAGTCAATGATTTCGTAACTCAGGCTTTCCTCCTGTAATCTCTGCACCAATGCTGGAAGCCCATCCTCAGCACAAACGACCAAGAAAGGCAAGCCACAGTAAGCTGCTTCTACGGCTGCTTCCTTGACGCCGTAAGCATAATCGGGCTTTATGCCTATCTGTTTCAGAGCTACCAAAGACTCAACGCCGGTAGCTCCTACCAGCTTTGCTCTATCTACCTCTTCTCTCAATTTAACGAGGTCGGTATTTCTGAATCCTCCCTCCTGCACATCGGGCACTTCAGCTATAGTAACTTTGCCTGTTTCTAACTTTATTACTCCTTCTATATTGGAGATGCCAACATCTTCACCTTTCTTGGCTTCTGATAAAGCTATCCCTTTAGCTCCTTTATCGCTTGTAACACTTAAGGCAAACAACAAGCCGTCTTTCATATATAGCGATACTGGTTGACCGGCAGATAAGTCATCATCAGCGATGGCAGTGGAAGTTGATATATCCCTCACCACTTTGTTCACAAACGAAGAGTAACTATGCAATTGCCTTGCCATCCTTAGAATCCAATCTACTCCCTCTCGAGTTACCCTATATCTGGAACGGCCTTGCGAGCTAAGCCAACCATCCTTTATCAGTTCCTTGACATACTCGGAGACTGCCTGCGAGGTAATATCCAGCTTTTTAGCAATGTCCTTCTGCTGTATATTGGGTTGATTTGCCGCTATTTCCAGCATTATCTGGAATTTGGTAGCCAGATTTTTGCTCTTTAGTATTTGTGCCATGCAGACATTATACCATTTGCTAATTAGCTTGATAGCGAAGGCTGGATTTGAACCAACGACCTCCGGTTTATTCGAACGCATCTTTGTCTCCTTCCTTTCCATTCCTTTTATCCATTTCCGAGTATATTTTATACTAGGATAGGAAGAGTAGAATCTGTCAAGGATGTTTGGAGGGTTTTCCGAATATAAAAAGACCAGCTTCTTAGTTAGGGAGTCGTGGCTGGGATAACCTGGACATGGTGTTGAGATATACTAAGGTCGGTGAAGTTTGAGGATAGCTTGCTGACGAAGAGACTAAAGAGGATATTTACCACCCCCAATGAATAGCCCAACTGCCGTCGTCGGTCTGAAACAATTCTCCCCTCACATAACCAACCTTCTGGGTATCCCCGTCTAGTCTTCTTTGTGCTGCCTCTTTGCTTTGTCCTTGCAACTCTTCGACTGCTCTTTGACCTAATGGTCCAAGGATGTCGCCCTTAAATAGTAGTGGCAAACCTGCCACATTCTTATCCAGCGTCTCTAACAACTCTGTCTGTCTTCTATCCGATTTTGCCGACATACCTACAGAAGTGAATCCTAGTCCGACTGAAATTAACGCAAGTCCTAGAGCAAACAAAGTGGTCTCGGTTGGCACACCAGCTAAAACTAGAACAAACCTGACAATTATGATCAAAGACCCAATTTTGAGGAACCAGAGTCCTATGTCCTCTCCTCTAGTCTTTGTTCGATGCCACAGCTTCTTCAGGAATTCGCTCATTGGAACCTCCTGAGGCCATCTAGCTTGACTGCTCATCAGCCAAAGCACATACTCCAATCTTAATTATACCACTCACCAGCTCAGTGGAGTTTGAGGGTAGCTTGAGGCTCTATCAGAGGATTGAGCAGCTTTTGAGAAGGGCTTTGGCTTTCGTCACAAGAATGGCAAAAGGTCAGAATGAATCCCATGGTGTTCTGGCTGGTGTACATTTGTTATTGTGGTAGAATAGGTGA
>CAZQDF010000019.1:0-3096 GCA_964592065.1 uncultured Dehalococcoidales bacterium
TTCCCTGAACAGTTAGATGGTGACAAAATCATAGAACTTCAACACAGCCAGCACACAAACTTGACAAGTTATCATGAGTATGTTAGATTAAATATGTCCCAAGTAGCCGAGCTGAGGTGGGTGACTAAGTAGGCGGAAGCTGAAAGGCACGAAGTAGATGTGAGGTTGCTTGGGGCGATTTTTTATGCCGACTATAAGCATTTCCGTTTGCCTCAGGCAACTATCAGAGGCTAGCTTAAAGCAAGGTTTGCGTGATATGAGCTTACAGAGAGAGCAAAATGAAAGGCCCACTGTGCTTATCAAAATAACTCTCTAGCCGTTTTTCCGCTTGAATTCACCCTTCCCCATTGCCACAAATATGGTAGCTAGTATGCCAAATAGCCATAAACAGAATAATGAGCAAATAGAGCCAGCTAGCGCCAGGCCCCACCTTCTCCTCTCCAAGGCATAAACACCGCCTATTATGGCTACTATCCCCAGTACTATTGGAACTGCAGCCACGACAGCGACGATGCTGCTCAAAAGACTGGGGGAAATGCCACTCAAACCAGGTAAGGCCATGCCGCTCAAATCAGGTAAACCAGTCACTCTCAGCAGCTCTGCAACAAATATCCCGAGCCCGGCAATCATCATGCCCCCAATCACACCGACAGCCCCACCGATTATGCTCAAGATGCCCGCAGTTGTAGGCTTCCATGTTTTCTCCATTTCTACCTCCCTTCTCAATTATAAACCAAATCTATATTTGTGAGTGTGCTTTGTCAATACCCATGTTTGAAAACGTCATACGGCACTTGTTCATAGGATCGGTGATTACGTACATTGATTGATGGCATGCATATTATAAGTATTAAGCATTGGGGAATCTTTATTGTAAAACAGGGCATAGTACCTATTTGCGTGTGATTGGTTTTACTTTTTCTGGGATTTCTTCACTTTCCCTTCACTATGTTCAAGGCTTTGGTTAACCACAATGATGCAAAGAACCGCAAGCCTCATCCACTTGAACGAGATCTTAGAGTTGCTCATATACTTCAACTTTGAGCGGCGTGGGTTTACCACCAATTACAGGGGGACCTACGTCCATTGGACAGCAAGCAAGACCGAGTATGCAATCCATTTCCAGTCGAAGCTCAATATAATCGCCAGGGCGAGTAATTGGCTCCTTTATTTGGAACTGCCCCGCGGCTACGTCATGCTCCGTATTCATAAAGATGTTAAGAGGGTCGGGAAGCTGCTCTGGCGCAATGCCATACTTTGCCAAGATTCTAGATTCGATTTCCCAGCAGCCCTCGCGGTCGGGATAGCCCAGGTATTCGTAGATTTTCTTATTGCACATGTGAAAATACAGGTCGTGGACGCCTTTCTTCACCGGAGTATCAGCCACGATAGTCGCCATAGGCCGATAGGTAGTGGAGAATATAACGCTGCCTTCGGTAACCTTATCCACAGCTCTAACTGGTGCTCCGGGCTTACCAAGGAACTGGCGTGACCTCGTTATACCATGGCAATTACATTCCTTTATATTGTCCGCATTGAAGAAAACCAGATCACCTGGTTGCTGGCCCTCAAGGTCGATAATTCGTAAGTACTGTCCCTTCTTCACTACCCCTGCCCAGCCATTTCCCGGTTGGATTACTTCTTCATATAGAAGTTTTCTCTGTTCTGTCGGCATTATCTCCTTACCTCCTTCTAGATTGATATGATAAGCTCAGACTTAAATCTCTAATGCTCCTTAGCTCATTCTTAACTATACTATTTATTGTGCTATGCCTCATTTCGTCACCCATCTACCTGAACGAAATCAATTACCACTCGCATATATTTTCATCCAGTTTCCCACCCCTAATGGCCAGGGGAAAATTTGGACACCGTCTACCCCAACCTGCCAATCCTCATTTTCTTGCCCTAATTACTACAAATGAGCCTTCGCCATAGCCTGGTTTTACCGGCTCAACCTTATCAATTTTAGATAAGTCCTTGAAGATGGTCTGGTTAAATCGAAAATCCTTGAAGTTCACCTTCTCCAGAAGGGGAACAAGCTCTTCTACAGAGTAAAAAGTTGCCACCCGATAAAAGAGACTGCCCTTTTTGCGTTCTTCGTACAATCTTCCAACCAGAGTATCTCGGTTGATAAAGCCAATAATTAAGCCACCACCTGGTTTTAATATTCTATAAGCCTCCCTAAACGAGGCTTCCAGATCATCAACAAGGCAGATGGTAGTAATCATTAGAGCAAAATCGAATATTGAATTACCGAACGGGACTGCCTCCGCCACGCCTCTAACCACATTAATGCCTTTTTGCTGGGCGATTTTCCCCATTTTAGCTGATGGCTCAACTCCAAACTCAATACCCAAAGGGGCAGCAAACCTTCCGCTGCCCACCCCAATTTCAATGCCACCTCCATTCTCGAGCACCTGTTGCTTTACGGCTTCGAGCTCCGATTCGTAAGCGAATCTATGCTCAGTGAACCAGTTTTCATACTCGATAGCGTGCTTTTCAAAAGGCTCTATTTTTGCCATGAATAGCGATCCACCCAGCCTAGCTCCTGAGGACACCCTTCGCCGCAGCTATATTCTGGTAACTGATATTTGCGCCATAAGCCAGTGACGCGGCGGCGAGATTCTTGGTGGCACGCAAGGTCTTGGCGAATTTGCGTCGAATAGTCCAGCCGGAGTAAATACGACGAGCTCCTTCCAGCGTTACTGATGAAAATTCTTGTATTGTCATCAAGGCTGGTTTATAGACGACCCCAGTCAGGTCATAATGCTCCCAGTCTTTGGGGAAGTTGGCATATAGCAACCGTCCTGCATCCCTTAGCCTGTTAAACAGTCGAGTTCCTGGCAATGGCGTTAAGTAGCTCATCTGCACTGCATCAATCCCGCTGTGCAGGATGTAGTCAGTGCGATGGCGCAGTTTCTCCGGCGTGTCACTATCCATCCCATAAATGAAGCCACCTAGTACAGCAATGCCGTGGCGGTTAATGGAGCGGAAGGCTTCCTTATAGCTGTCCACTCCCTTCTTCAGGTTTAACTTCTTGCCTACTTCCTCAAGTGCATCAACATCCTCTGCTTCAACTCCAAGGAAAACCAT
>CAZQDF010000019.1:3196-12840 GCA_964592065.1 uncultured Dehalococcoidales bacterium
AAAGGGCTTGAAGTTTTCATCAATTAAGGCCACTTCCCAGCTATCAGGTGTCAAGGCGGCAAGAACCCCCAGCCCCAGCGGTGGGAAACGGGAGCTAAGGCTCACCGCTAGCCCTGCGCGATGGGGATTAACGGGATTGATTAGAAGCAGCTTCCGCCTGCTCATATTATATCTTAGTCTTCACTCCCAAATTGGTATACTTATGCCGCACCTCTGCTACAGTTCCAACTGCACGGCTTCAGGTCAGCTAATCAGTACGTTCCTAATTCATACTGCGTCAAAGGGTATCATAAATCACATAAATAGCGAATAGGAAAATTGGCACCTAATCTTGTCGTTTTATCACTTTATTCAATATCTGTTCCACAATCCCCGCTTATGTTCCCGTGCTTCTTTTTCCATTTGAAGGAAATATGATTGGTACTTGAGGTTTGGAGGATAGGAATATGAATAAGCATAGCCTAACCTGACAAGCTCGGCATTAACCATTATACTATCCACCCATACATATCTGAGTAAGCGTCCATATTCATCCTTATCCTCAACATCTTTTTCCAGACGAATTTCTTTACCCTCGACTAGACTGTGGTTAGCCTCTGTGGCTTTAAGGTAGTAGGGCTCGCTGATTTCCGGAGTATCAATTCCAATGTACCTCACCCTGTAGCCACCTTCAATCTCTATAGTGTCTCCGTCAATAACACGAGTAACAGGGATTGTAGCCTCATTAACCTTACTACATCCTGTGGCTAAAAGGGCCAAAACTATGGCAAGGGCAACTATTAGCCACCCTTTATTCCACAATCCAAATTCGTGATGGGTCATGCAAGACAATTTCTGGGTCGCCCTTGTAGATTTCAATTTTACCCTTTATCCTCACCTTCTTGTCTGAGAAATGAGTTTCAGGATCGGGCGGGAATGTCTGTATAAACTTATCCCTTATAAGCTCACCGGTCTCTATATCTTCCTTCCAGATTATACACTTAAAGTATCCCTCATACGGGTCATGAAAGTCCAGGAAGGTTGGTTCTCCCTTGGATTCTTCAGCATAGTAGGTTCTAACTATCACTCCTTCCACTGCAACTACATTCTCAGGATGGTTATAACCAATGTCTAAAAGCTTCTCTGTGTCTAAGGCATCAATTACTTCCTGTTCTTCCTTTGCTGCTGGATTGATGGTTAGATTCACCGCTACTGTTGGGGGAATATTAGTGGCTTCTGAGGCAGAGATCGCGATGACTGCAGCATAGCTGCCAACATCCATCCCAGATATATCTACTGAAAGGGTTATGTTATCTATTTCCCCTGAGGAGCTACCACTACCTGGGCTTAGGATAAGCCAATCGGCGTTACCACTCGCAGACCAACTCAGCGTCCCACCTCCAGAGTTCCATAGGCTCAATGTTTGGCTTGCCGGGTTAGACTCGCCCAGCTGAGCCTCGAAGCTAAGGTTTGACGGGCCAACGGTGATAGCTGGGGGTGATGAAGATATTGGCTCTGCACAGGCTATAACAGAGCTAGCTAGTAGAAGAGCTAAGCCAAAGAATAGCAGTGAATGCCATACATGCTTCTTTGCCATCTTTGTTACTTAGGTTGGCTCCCATAAAAACTAGGGCAGGTTCCAAGTTAAAGCCGTGGTACTCACTTCAATTACCCTGCCTCTGGCTCAATCAGTCCATAGTTGCCATCTTTGCGGCGGTATAATAGGTTGACCATGTCAGTATCAGCGTTGATGAAAAGGAAAAAATCGTGTCCCAGAAGCTCCATCTGATTTATGGCTTCATCTTCAGGCATGGGTTTAACCAAGAAATGCTTGCTCTTTACTACCTTTTTAGGCGCTTCAACCCCCTCCGTCTCTTCTACCGCTTCCTGACGAGCCAAGGAAATGCCTCTGCCTTTGTCATATAGCTTGCCCTTGTATCGCTCGATTCGACTAGTTAACGCATCCATTACCCTATCAATGGCTGTGCGAAGATCATTAGCTTTCTCCTGAGCTCTAATTAGCGTGCCTTTGCTATCAAGAGTAACCTGAACGGCAAATCGCTTCTCAGGCAATTTCGTCCTTTCCTCCAAGATCTCCACCTTGCCTTCACCAATGGTAGGGAGATAACGATTTAATTTGCCGATCTTTTTGCTAGCATATTCGCGCATTGTTTCAGAGACTTCCACATTGTTCTTGGTAATAATCTGTAACTTCACGCTTCCTCCTTTAGTTGTAAATCTCTCTGGCCAAGGTTAAGCCCCACACTAATAGAGCGCCTTTGTTTTTGAGAGCTATAGCGCAGGACTCTAATGTAGCTCCAGAAGTGCATACATCATCGATGAGGATAACCTGTTTACCACTTAGCTTATCATTTCGGCATACAAAAGCATCAGTCACATTCCTTCGCCGCTCATTTAGATCAGCTGCTCTTACCTGGGGTTGTGCTTGTTTAACGCGAATAAGACAATCCTCAACCACCCACAAGTTTGTGAGCTTCCCCAATTCCCTGGTCAGGAGACTTGATTGATTATAACCCCGCTCCCTCAGCCGTTGTGGATGGAGAGGCACGGGAACAAGGACTTCACCAGGCAGGGGATTTGACCGCAGGTAATCAGCCAGCAGCTCAGCTAAACAGTGAGAGATAGCCTTCAAATTCTGATACTTTAGCTGATGAATGGCTTTCCGTACCACCTCGTCAAAGCGGAATGGAGACCGGATGCCGTCAATCTCAGTTTGTCTCTGCCTACAGCTTGGGCATACGATGCCGCTAGCTTGAGACCTGCCGCATTTAGGGCAAATTGGGGACAACAGGCTCGGCAGCTTCCTGTAGCAATCAAGACAAAGAAAGCTACCTGCCTTTCCACAACCAATGCACCGGCTAGGGAAAAGGAAATCAATCGCCAACTCAGCTAATTGACCTAAGCGAAGCAAACCCTTTACTAACTGGTAAATCTTCAGTGTGAGCGAGTGTGAAGCGCTCCACTGAGAATGGGCTCATCCAGGTATACCTCACCATTCCTGATTTTAATGTTGTACCCACAATCAGGATTGGTGCATACCCATGCTTTGTATTGAATTGCTGCTCCTTGACTGCCAAAGTCGGAAAGAGGCACCAAATCTCCTTTACCGCATTTCTGACATTTTGGGAATGACTCGTTTTCCAAGGCTCCTACCTCCCCAATTAAAATTATTTGTTAACTATATACTAAAAATGATTTGCTGGCAAGAGAAATCTCCCCCGATTCTCAAATTTTTACTTTTCTTTATTAACATTCCTGAGTCGGCAGTTTTACTTCAGCTAGACAGGAATAGATGGCTCCTGTGGGTGTTAGCTGGCTTCTCATTAAGCTGATAGCATTGACAGCAGCTACGTATTTGCTTTCAAAGCTGGTAGACATCACAAGTTCGCCAAAGCTCTTTCTTTCCCCGGGTGATGCTCCTTGCCTCATGCGAGCTAAAGTCAGATGTGGCGTGAAAGGGCGTTCCTCTCTAGCAAAGCCCAAAGAAGCAAGTGCGGAATCAATGTTCCGCTGTAAGCTTGATAGTTTATTTATCTCCCCACCGATGCCAACCCAAAAGACACGCGGCTGCCTTAGATTAGGAAAAGCTCCTAAATTTGAAATCTCCAGACGGAAAGGAGAAATCCCCTGAGTGGTCTCCTCCATAGCCTTAGTAATCTGAGCTACCTGCTTAAAAGGAATATTACCTAGAAACTTTAGAGTTAAATGGATTCCTCCAACATCCACCCATTTGACGAACGTATGCTCTTCTCTCTCCAGTTCACCCCTTAGCCTGACTAACCCTTCCTTAACCTCTTCAGGCAGCTCGATAGCAATAAAAGAGCGAATTTGCTCTGAACTATGTGACGTTTTTGCCCCCTTCCACCCTGGATAGCAATTTCTGAGCATTATCCCCCAAAATCTTACTTCTATCTTTGGGGGCGAGTTCGAGGGACTGGATTTGAGCAATTATTCGACTTGCTGAGATGAGAGGATAATCACTGCCGAAAAGGATTTTATCGCTGCCAATAATTCCGCCTACCTGCTTAAAAATTTGAGGCTGGTAAAGAAAAATGGTAGCCGCAGTATCAAAGAAGACATTAGTCAATGCCCTAGCTACCTCAGGCATTAAAGCATAGAAGGGCAAACCGCCACCCCAATGAGCACAAACCAGCTTTAAATCAGGGAAGCCCAGTATAAAAGAGTAGAGGATGTCCGGAGTGATGCTGCCCTTACCAATATATTGATGCCCTACAGGTTCAGATGAATGAGTCAGTAAAATCATGTCATACTTTACCATCGCATCAACTATGGGCTTCATCATAGACCTATCCGTGAGGTCAAAACCTTGAATATCAGATTTCATTTCCCCAATACCTCTGGCTCCAGCTTTGGCGCACCTCTCCAGCTCAGCTACAGCGCCATCCCTGGCCTTAGGCTGAATGCTACAAAACCCGATAAGCCTATCGGGGTAGCGTGATACCGAATCTAAGATATAATCGTTAGTCTCTCTACAAAGCTCAGGGCTCGCCCAGCCTATGTTAAGAGCAACAGATAAGTTAACCTCAGCTTCATCCATACTGGCAATTAACTCCTCAGCCGTTGCTATTTTGGCTTTGGGTGGAGAATAATGCAATGAAAAACAAGGGTCACGCTTGATATACTCATCACGCCTTTCCTTCACCCAAGGGGGGAATATGTGGGTATGAAAATCTATAATCACCTGAAGTATTATACTGGAATTAAGTTAACCCTCTCAATATGGCTGTAGGCAAATTGTGGATTCCCTCCTGGTACACAAGGGATACCGAATTCCTTTTGCTTGGTCCTGCCATTTATTCGCCAGGTATGTATATCGCGACATCTGTGCCATCAGGCGACGAACCTATCGGAGCGTGAAGCATCTGGAGGCTAACCCCTGTTTATCCTTCTCTACATTCATCATGGTGTATTTGCCTGCCCCGTGGTCAAACTGAATCCCCGCCTTATCCAAGACAGACTTTTCAACGTAAACAGGCGATCTAACCCTTAATGCGATAGCGATGGCATCACTCGGGCGAGCGTCAATTTCCACCTGTCTCCAGTCAAAATTAACAGTGATGTTAGCATAGAAGGTATGGTTTTTAAGGTCATTAATGACAATATAATAGACGCTTGCCCCCATTCTATCAAGGATAGAGCAGAATAAATCAGCGGTTATCGGCCGTGGCACCTGGACTCCCTCAAGGATCACCAATATGGCGTTTGCCTCGAGAGGACCAATCGATATGGGAAGTCGTGTCTCTCCGCCTTTCTCCTTCAAAATCACCACTGGCTGGCGGTCAACTTCACTGACCCCAATATCCTCAACGACCATCTCAACCAATATATCTTCACGGGCTACCTTTTGTTCCGAGAGCCCCCTTAGTTTGCAAGCAAAATCGCTGTTGGCTATCCACTTTACCGCGTTAGTAGGGCCAACGGGTATAAAAACGCAGATAGCCACAAGCACAAGCACAATTGCCAAGCAACTCAGCAGGCACCATCTCGCCTTTCTTAGCCTCCCCATTTTGTCCCCCTTTCATTGCCCATTAAACTCATGTAGCCGAAGCTTCTTAATTTCTGCTCTAACTCACGTGAGTTTAACTCAACTGGCAATAGCTCAGTTGTCCTTTTAGAGTCTGTTTGATTATACCGCTTGTAATGGGTTTGGGATAATACCGAATGAACCGACTTTGAGAAGCAGCAAAGTTCCTTCTAATCAGTATAAAAGGAGATAGCAAGAAGACCAGGGCCAGCATGAACCCCCATAACAGGGGTGAACTCAGTGAGATGAAGCTCAGCACAATGAAACCTTGAGCCAATCTCAGCCTTGAGCTTTCTCCCTTCCTCCAACTCATCAGCATGGTGCACTATGGCATGTACTCTGGACTCTCCTGCCCTCTGTGTCATCACCTCCAGCATGTACTTTATAGCTTTTGGTTTTGTGCTTGGACGTGCTAAAGGTGTTGTCTCTCCTATCGAAGGAGAATGCTCGACAATAGGCTTCATATTCAATAGTGACCCAGCCCAAGCTGCCGCTCTGCCAATACGACCGGTTCTGGCAAGGTAGAACAGGGTATCCAGCATGGCAAGGAAATTTACCTTATCCATCATGCTCCGCGCAGCCTCAATAGCCTGAGCTAGTTCTCCATCCCGGCTGGCAATACGAGCAGCTTCAAGGACGATAAACCCTAATGCACCAGCTACAGCCCGGCTGTCAATCACCTCGATAGCAGTGTTTGGAATTTCCTCTTTAGCCATCTCCTTAGCTAACAATGCCGTGTCGAAGGTTTTGCTTTGCAAGCCGGTGAGGGTGATACAAAGTATACCTTCCGCTTTCTGGCTTAACTGGCGATAGGCATTCAGGAAATCTCCTGCTGATGGGACTGAGGTGCTAGGTAGATTCTTTCTTCTTCGCATGATCTTATAGACTTCGCCGGGGCTCATATCAATTCCGTCGCGGTAGCTTTTACCTTCGTAGACTATCATGAGCGGCACTAAAGAAATATCATACTTCTCCAGGAGGTCTTGCGGCAGGCAACATGTACTATCGGTAAGGATTGCAACTTTTTTCATAGATACATGCTCTTAAATAATTGGCTCTAGCCATCTTGCCTTAGAATATAGCACCCTGTCAATTAATTTCTTCCCTTCCTGCTAAATCAGAGCTGTTTCGTGACTCTTTTGGATTCCTGGCGGACCTTGTGCTAAAGCTCAGAGGAAACAAAACACTATCAAATTCGGCTAAAGCAGCCTGGGCTACAGTAACCACCCGGATTTCAAGTTCAGATATGGTTGCTTCAAGTCCACCCACATCATATCCAGTGAAGCCTTGCCAAAACCTATCTCTGCAGGACCAAGTGCTAAGGAGGGAATCTCATTCTGAAGCCGCTAGCAAAGAGCTTTCCTGTGCCTTCCCAGTCTAATCTTCTCTCTTCACTTCGACTTTTATATCTCTTATCAGCTTGACTCCGAGTCCGCCGATCTTGCCACCCGCTGTGATGACGAACACCATAAGCATAAGCCATAGAACCATGTTCACGACCTGGCTTATTTCCGTGCCTGATACCACCTCAACCTCTGTCGGTGACATTCCTTCACCAGTCGGCAATGGTATGGTGATACTGTTCATTTCAAATATAGCTGGAGGAGCCACCGAGCCTGTGAAGACATTGAACATGGAACAAACCGGGAAGATTATTAAGCCCAGACCCACTGCAAGCAGGACATAACCAACAGTTTTGTCAGCCTTGATTCGCATTTTGCCTCCTTGAGTCGGTATTTTCTTTACTTCGATAGTTTTCGAGCAAATCGACCTTGCTAAAACGATACATCCCTGCGACGGCTTTCGTCAATCATCATTGTACTAATCCCTCTCTTCAGCCTTCTCAGCGTATTAAGACGAGTGGCAACACAGACCTGAAGCTGCTTGTGCCAGTAAACAATCTGGACGATTGTTACCCAGCTAAAAAACCAAGCTACGGTGCAAGCAAGTGTCAAAGGAAAATGATAAAATCATTCATGGATATGGTGGAAGTGGAGTGGAATGATTCTGCCATACTATTAGCATCCCTTAATGTACGTAGTGATAATTAAATGTTGTGCTGTCCATGATTCTCAAAGAAATCTACTCAAGAAGCATTTTGTCCAGATCAAGAGTTTTTGACTATACGGTCAATCCCTACACTGGTTGTCAGCACGGTTGTACCTACTGCTATGCTCGCTTTATGAAGAGGTTCACCGGACATAAGGAACCATGGGGTGAATTTGTTGACGTTAAGATTAATGCACCTGATATATTGCAGCAAGAGATAGATAAGAAGCCACTAGGTAGAGTGTGGATAAGCGGAGTATGCGATCCGTATCAACCAGTAGAGACAAGGTATGAACTGACAAGAAAGTGCCTTGAAATATTGGTTGAACATGACTGGCCAACCACAATTCAGACGAAATCTGCGCTTGTGTTACGCGACATGGAATTGCTTAAAGCAGCCAACAAGATTGAAGTCGGGCTAACGGTAACTACAGGAGATGACAGCATAAGACGGCTCTTTGAACCCAACGCACCATCAATTAACGCAAGAATCAGGACACTAGAAGAGCTACATTTCGCGGGCATTAGAACTTTTGCAATGATTGCGCCAATGCTTCCCAAGGCCGAGGAACTTGTTGCGCTGCTTGGGAGAAACGTGGATTACATATTGATCGACAAAATGAACTACCATTATGGCGATTGGGTGTACAGAAAATATAAGTTAGAGAGCACTATGAACGGTGATTTCTTCTATCGGAAAAGTAAGGAACTTGCCTCTGCCTTTGAAAGACAGGGCATCAAGTGCCAAGTGCTGTTTTAACAATACCCAGTGCGGTTCAGATGGTTTTGGTCTTGGCCAGATTGCCAAACAAGACACCAGTGGTGTAAGGACAGGCAACAAACCGCCCTTTTGTTGGTTTGGTTAGTTATCTTTTCATTCTCGTAATTACTTTTAAGTTGACCTCCATAAAAATCCACAAAAGTTGATGTAATGGATTATTGACAAATAGTTTAGGATATGTTACATTAAGTCTTGCTTAGATTACTTAGTAATTAGAGAAGGAGGACAAAATGGCACCACTACAAAAAAGAGCATTATATGGGTTGGTGTTCGGGGTTATATGGGCTATTGTCATAGTCGTGGTCTTCATCCTGAAGGGAGGAGTAAGTACCTTTAACGACGACCAAGGATTTCGGTTAATCATAGATGGCTTATGGGTTGGGGGGCTCATAGTGTACTTACTACTGTTTGAAACGATTGGCCGCAAACCGAGTCAAGTTGATGAACGAGACAGGTTAATAATGGCCAGGTCTCCGAGGGTCCAGTGGCTGGCGGTAATATTCTCGCTGGTGGCCTGGATGATAGCACTGACCGAAAGTTACCACGATGCAGGGCAGATACCAGTCATTTTCCTATACCTTATATTCATGTCCATCATTATCGTGAGCTCAGTAGCCCAGTCTGTCGGAATTCTGATTGGTTACTGGAGAATGGAAAGCAGTGGGTAGCTACGTGATAAAAAACCGGATCAGAAGACTCCGCTTTGACCATAATGAAATGACACAGCAGGAACTAGCCAACCTTGCTAGATGTACCCGACAGACGATAATTGCCATTGAGCAAGGGAAATATGCACCTTCTCTTTAGCTTGCCTTTCGAATCGCCAGGGCTTTCGAGGTAAACGTAGAGGGCTTCTTTCAATACGAGGAGAACAAATAACAAAAGGACAGCATTCAACAGTACGCTATGTTGTTCAACGAAGTAACAAAACAGGCTACTGTGTGATTAGACTAACGATGTTTTGAAAGCTTCTCGTCTTTTTGGACAATGACTTGCTCATGCTCGTCTTTAACAGTTTCTCTATATGCATCCCGCTCCCGATCTATAATTCGTTCAATACTCACCAGCTTGCCTGAACCTGCCGGCGAGATTGAAAAAATCTGGGTCATGACTGTAGCGCACCGGGGTAGATACGATCAAGCGAAGTTCCTATCTGCGTATGTTGCTCAAACTTAAACTTTTTGTCTCTAAAGAGCATCAAACAAGCGTCTACCGCCTTGGAGTCGTACAGCACACCTTTGTTTTGTGATATTTCCTCTAACGCCTTAT
>CAZQDF010000020.1:0-6130 GCA_964592065.1 uncultured Dehalococcoidales bacterium
TTATTCCTGATGAGGTATTCTGCTTCAAGTATTACCGTACAGTAGGTCCAGACAACGTGGTGCGCCTGGGAGAGCATAGACTACAAATAATGCCAACTAATGGCAAAAGGAGTTATGCTCGCGCCGGGGTAGAACTGCATGAGAGGCTGGATGGCAGTTTAGCGGTATATTACCAGGGACATTGCCTGGCTATCAAACCAGCACCGCCAGAAGCTCCAATACTCAGGGTGAGGAATAATCGGGTCATACCCAATACGATTGGTAAATTTGCTCTGCCTGTCACTGTGGCAAAGAAAGCTTCACAGCCAGGACTTCCTCATCACACAAAACCTAGACCGAACCACCCCTGGCGCAGACCTTTTAAAGTGCATATCGATAGAGGGTGCCAAATTCGCTGAACAATTAAGATGACATTTTCGCTGGACAGCAACAGATAAATGGACGCTGGCCGAGTTTCTTGCTATATTTGATTTTATGTTTAAGTTGATCCCTTCAGGCACTATTACTTCAGTCCAAGGATTTCTAGCTGGGGCAATTAACGTTGGTATGAAGACCAAGGGTGAGCTTGACCTAGCCATCCTCTACTGCGAAATGCCTTGTACTGCCGCTGGCGTTTTTACCACCAATCGGATTAAGTCGGCCCCAGTTATTCTCTCCCAGGGACATTTGGCGAAGAAGCGAGCGCAAGCAATCGTGGTAAATTCAGGTTGTGCTAATGCTTGTGTGGGCGAGCAAGGCTTAGCAGATGCTTCGGAAATGGCAAGCCTAACAGCAGCAAAGCTGGGCATATCTCCTGAAGAGGTCCTTGTAGCCAGCACCGGCGTGATTGGGGTGCCACTACCCATGGACCGCGTAAGAGCTGGAATTAGAGAAATAGAGCTTAGCCACAGGGGAAGCCATAGTTTAGCCAGGGCAATAATGACCACAGATACTAAACCCAAAGAGGGAGCAGTTCAGGTTGGTGAGAAAGGAGTTAAATTCTCTATCGCTGGGGTAGCTAAAGGAGCTGGTATGATACATCCCGATTTGGCTACAATGCTTTGCTTCATAGCTACCGATGCTTTAGTAGATGCGCAGTTCCTGCAATCGTCACTTAAGAAAGCAGCGGATATTTCCTTTAATAGGATTAGCATTGATGGTGAGACCAGCCCCAGCGATTGCATATTTTTGTTAGCTAATGGTTTAGCTGGCAACCCACGCATCGGTCTTGATAATGGTGAAGCCTTCCAAGAAGCTTTAAACGAGGTCTGTATCCACTTGGCTAAGTCTATAGCCGGGGATGGGGAGGGGGCAACCAAGCTCATTGAGGTCAGCGTCGAGGGGGCATTGAAGCAAGCTGAAGCTTGTCTGGCAGCCCGAACCATTGCCAGTTCACCACTGGTAAAGGCAGCTATACACGGCAGTGACCCCAATTGGGGGCGTATCGTCACCGCTCTAGGGCGGAGCGGTGTGGAGCTAGTGGAATACAAACTGGACGTTTATTTGAATGACATATGCGCCATGAAGCAAGGTCTACCCACCTCATTTAGCAAAGAAGAAATGATAATGACTTTGAGCACCAGTGATAGCGTGCTTATCAGGGTATGTCTTAATTTAGGAAACGGCAAAGCCACCGCCTGGGGCTGTGACCTATCCGAGGAATATGTTAGGATAAACAGCGAATATACGACATAACACAAGGTGTGACTTTGCCAAAAAAAACTATAGTAGTTAAAATTGGTGGTAGTACGCTGGGCAAGCATGACACCACTTTAGAGGACCTGGTGGAGCTTCAAAAACATGGAGATTCCTTGGTTGTGGTTCATGGTGGCGCCCAGGTGACTTCTGACTGGCTCGCTCGGTTTAGTATCCCCACAAGCTTTGTGAATGGCTTGAGGGTTACCGATGCCGAGAGCTTAAAGGTGGTAACTGCGGTCCTAAGCGGCTTGGTTAATAAAGAACTAGTAGTGGCTATACAAGCTCTTGGAGGGAGAGCAGTAGGGCTGAGTGGCTGTGATGGCAATTTACTTTGGGCAATCATGAAAAATCCAGAGCTAGGCTATGTTGGGGAGATTGTAACTGTTGACCCCGCTCCATTGAAGCTATTGCTAAAGGAAGGCTATATGCCAGTGGTGGCGCCAATAAGTTTCGGCTCAGTCGAAGGCAGGGTAATGTTGCTTAATGTTAATGGAGACGCTGCTGCCGGGGAAATCGCGGCTGCGTTGACTGCTGATAAGCTTATATTCCTTACCGACGTTGATGGTGTCCGTGATGCGTCCGGCAGGGTAATTTCTGGACTTAATATCATTGAGGCAAGGGCGCTACTTAAGTCCGAGATAGCTACGGGTGGCATGGTCCCTAAAATAGAAGCTAGCATTAAAGCTCTGGCGACAGTGTCCACCGTACACATCATCGATGGCAGAATGTCTCATGCTTTGCTCAGCGTCGTTGGGAGTAGCGAGATTCCTCGCTTAATCTCGGAACGGGCTCCGCAATCTCAATTAGGAGGGACAAGCATTGTACCAGGGTAATTGGCAAGAGTTGGAGCAAAAATTGTTTCTGAGGACGGGAACCAGAGTCCCTGTGACTCTGGTTCGTGGAAAAGGTGCTTTGGCCTGGGATGACCATAACAGAGAATACCTTGACTTCGTTGCTGGCTGGGCGGTAAATAGTCTGGGACATTGTCCTTCTGTGGTAGTCGAGGCCTTGGAAAAGCAAGCTAAAACCTTAATCCAGGCATCAAATCAATTCTATACCATTCCACAGATAGAGCTAGCGCGGCTTCTGGTGGAAAACAGTTGCCTTGATAGGGTTTACTTCTGTAACAGTGGTGCTGAGGCTAATGAAGGAGCGGTGAAATTGGCCCGTAGGTACGGCAAACTCCGCCTCAATGGCGCTTACAAGGTCATAACTACTTATAGCTCTTTTCATGGGAGAACTTTGGCTATGACTGCTGCCACAGGGCAAAGTAAGTTCCAGGAGCCTTACATACCTCTACCTAGTGGCTTTGTTAACGTCGATTACAATAGCGTTGAGGCGATTAAACAGGCAACCGATGAGCAAACTTGCGGAGTAATACTGGAGCCAATCCAGGGAGAAGGGGGAGTTAACGTCCCTGATGACGACTACCTGGAAAAAACACAGAGTTGGTGCCGCGAGAAGGGAATTCTCTTCATTTTGGATGAAATACAGACAGGAATAGGTAGAACGGGAACACTTTTCGCCTATGAGCAATATAATGTCGAACCAGATATAATGACCCTGGCCAAGGGACTAGGCAGTGGTGTGCCCATTGGTGCCCTTTTAGCCAAAGAAGACTTTTCCCTTTTCTCTCCAGGTGAACATGGCTCTACCTTCGGTGGCAATCCATTAGTTTGTGCCGCTGCTCATGCCACTGTGAAATGCATTATCGATAACGATATGCCAGCAGGGGTTAGACAGGTGGGCGAGTATTTTATGACCAAACTGGAAAACCTAAAGCGGCAATTTGAGTTTATTACTCAAGTGAGAGGTCGAGGATTGCTAATAGCTTTGGAGTTTGATAGGGAAATTGCTGACGAGCTGGTCAGAGCTTGCATCGATAAAGGCTTGTTAGTTAATAAAGTGAAGCCAGCCACGATTCGCTTCATGCCTCCCCTTATTATTACGGAGAAAGAGGTAGACAAGGCGATTAGCATTTTACAAGATGTTTTGGCTGAAAAAGCAAGGAGTAATGATGTCAGATAAAGTAGTATTAGCATATAGCGGCGGTCTAGATACTTCAGTAGCCATAAAGTGGCTTAAAGAGCGATATGATATGGATGTTATCGCCTTTACAGTGGATGTAGGTAATGTAGCTGACCTTGAGGCTATTAGACAAAAGGCACTCGATATGGGAGCCATAAAAGCATTAGTAACTGATGCCAGGAAAACTTTCATGAATTCCTTTGTCTTACCCGCTCTCCAGGCTGATGCGTGCTACGAAAGTCAATATCCTTTAGCCACAGCCCTGGGGCGGCCTCTTATCGCTCAACTCATGGTGGAGGCAGCCAAAAAGGAAGGAGCCACAGCGGTAGCTCATGGCTGCACCGGCAAGGGGAATGACCAGGTAAGACTTGATGTCAGCGTAGCAGCTTTGGCTCCTCAACTTAGGGTAATAGCCCCAGCTAGAGAATGGAATATGACCAGGGAGCAGACAATTGCTTATGCTCAATCGCATAATATCCCTATTCCTGTTACTACGGCTAGCCCGTATTCCATTGATGAGAATTTATGGGGAAGAAGCATTGAATGCGGCGTGCTGGAAGACCCCTGGAATGAAGCCCCTGACGACGTCTTTGTCTGGACAAAGTCTCCTGAGGAAGCACCCAGTAAGCCTGGTTATGTAGAGATTGGTTTTGACAAAGGGATACCGATAAGCCTTGATGGCGAAAAGTTAGATGGGGTGACTCTTGTTCAGAGAATCCACGAGCTAGCCTGTGAGCATGGTATTGGGCGAATTGACCATGTTGAAAATAGACTGGTGGGCATAAAATCAAGGGAGATTTACGAGGCGCCAGCGGCTACAATATTGCTCAAAGCCCACCAAGCCTTAGAAGGCCTGGTGCTAACGAAAGAACAACTCCGCTTTAAAGCAAAGGTAGCCAGCGAGTACGCTGACCTTATTTACAATGGGTTATGGTTTACCGGGCTGCGCCAGGATTTGGCTGCCTATGTTGAGAGCTCGCAAAGATATGCTACTGGAGAAGTAAAGGTTAAGCTTCTCAAGGGCAATTGCCAGGTAGTAGGAAGGAAATCTCCCTACTCGCTTTACAACTACAGCCTGGCTACTTATGACAAAGGTGATGCCTTTGACCAGAGCGACTCCCCTGGCTTTATTCACATTTGGGGATTGCCAATGAGGACTCAGGCTCAGGCACAATCACTGTTCTATCAAGAGGACTAATGCTAAAAGGTAAAAGTGAGCTAGCAAGAAATTACGCTGCCTCTGTTCCTTTCGACCAGCGACTGTATCACTAAGACATTCTGAGAAAGAAGGGATAACCTTTTGGCTAAGCAGCAACATATATTCTATGGGTGGTGGCTAGTTGTAGGGCTATTTGTCATAGGCATGTTTGGGCCTATAGGTAGATTCAGTATGACTGCCTTTATCCCTTTTATCATAAAGGATTTAGGCTGGTCACGAGCAACAATAGGCTTTGCCCAAAGTCTTACGCTCTGGCTGTATGCCATTTTTGTTCTCCTTTCTGGCTATATGGTTGACAAGATTGGCGGCCGGAAGACTTTCTTAATCGGTGGCATTACTACCCTTGCTGGTTGGATGCTGCTCGCCACTGTGAAATCACCTTGGCAATTGTATTTATATTACGGGGTGCTCATGGCACTAGCAGTCAGCATGACCCATTCCGTTCCTTCACTATCAACAAGCCGCAAGTGGTTTAGAAAGCGAGCTGGATTAGTTGCCGGGGTTATTGCCAGTGCTTGGGCTGCCGGCAGTGCCATATTCATGCCAGTAATGACCGGGTTGGCTGATTCTCATGGTTGGCGTTACACTTCGCTAGTTTGTGGCATTTGTTTCGGCGTAGTCATTATACTGCTCGCCTTTTTCATTGTTCGAGATAGTCCGGAATCTATGGGATTGCATCCTGATAATGAGAACATGGCGCCATCCTCTGGCAGCTTGGTAATAAAGGAGACATCCCGGACTGTAAAGGAGGCTATCAAGACACCGCAGCTCTGGTTGCTGTTCACTGCTTATTCCGTATCGAGCATCGGCGTTAGTGGGATCTTAGCTCACGTCGTAATGTGGGGCGTGGACTTGGGTAGTCCTGAGGCAACTGCTGGTATTTTTGTGACAGCGTTTACTGTGCCATTCATAATCTCCACGATAGGAGGTGGCTGGTTGGGCGACAGATATGGAAAGAAGCGATTGATGCTAATAGGCCTGACTCTTAGTGCTTTAGCAATGGTGTATGGGTGGCAAGCGGCACGTACTCAGGAAAGCTTAATGGCCTTCGCTATTTTTATAGCTTTAAGCCATGGTCTTCAAGTTGCCCTCTATGTTCCATACCTTGGTGACCTTTTTGGTAGAGCCCATGTAGGTTCACTTTTCAGCATTATCACCTTGGGATACGGCTTAATTGGAGGCAGCGGGCCTTTTATTTGGGGCAAG
>CAZQDF010000020.1:6230-12199 GCA_964592065.1 uncultured Dehalococcoidales bacterium
ATGTTTCAGCGAGATAAAGAGAGGTTCCATGATTGCTTTAAACGTGTTGATGTTTTGCCTCTGGGTAGCGGTGCCTTAGCTGGCGTTGCTCATGCCATAGACCGTGATTTCGTTGCCCGAGAATTGGGTTTCAGTAAAGTAAGCACCAATAGCCTCGATGCCGTTTCTGACAGAGACTTCGTAATAGAATTTGAAGCAACAGCTGCCCTAACCATGATGCACCTTTCAAGGTTGGCTGAAGAGATTATCTTATGGTCATCCAGCGAGTTTGGCTTTATAGAAATTGGCGAAGCCTACACTACAGGCTCAAGTATTATGCCTCAGAAGAAAAATCCTGATGTGGCTGAGCTGGCCAGAGGAAAAACTGGGCGAGTATATGGTAATCTCATGGGCATTTTGACCGCTATGAAAGCTCTGCCTTTAGCTTATAACCGCGATATGCAAGAGGACAAAGAAGGCCTTTTTGATACCGTGGACACATTACATTCCAGCTTGGAAGTATTCGCTGAGATGGTAAAAACAATCAAGCTAAATGCTAAGCGCGCTCGTGACGCTATTAAAAAGGATTACATCCTGGCTACTGATTTAGCCGACTACCTGGTGAAGAGAGGCGTGCCATTTCGGGAAGCCCATGGCGTTGTAGCTAAACTCAGCGAATATGCTATAAATAAAGGCAAGAGCTTTCACGAGCTTAGCCTGAGGGAATACAATAATTTCTCCCCCCTCTTTAATGAAGAGGTATATGATATAATCTTAGAATCCTCTATAGCCGCCCGAAACGTTATCGGCGGCACCTCCCCACAACAAGTGGAAATAGCATTAACCAGAGCAAGGAAGCTCATAGAGGAGTAGCCATGGGCAATCAGATTAAGCTAGCGCCGTCGATTCTTTGTGCTGATTTTGCTCGCCTTGGGGAGCAAGTTGCCGAAGTCACCAAGGCAGGGGCTGATTATATTCACATAGACGTTATGGATGGGCATTTTGTGCCCAATATCACCATCGGAGCTCCGGTAGTGACTTCTCTCCGTGGCTGGACGCACCTGCCTTTGGATGCCCATTTAATGATAGAGCAACCAGACCGCTATATCTCCCAGTTTGTCAGTTCTGGCGCCAATATTATTACTGTGCATGTAGAAGCCTGCTCCCATCTCCATAGAACAATTCACTCGATAAAGGAACTGGGGGTAAAGGCAGGGGTGGCTTTGAATCCAGCTACCCCATTAAGCTCGATAGAGGAGGTTATCTCTCACGTTGATTTAATCCTCATTATGAGCGTCAACCCTGGCTTCGGCGGGCAGGCTTTTATTCCAGAATCGCTGGAGAAAATAAGCCGCCTGCGCAGGATGCTTGATAACAAGAATTTGGCTATTGAACTTGAAGTTGATGGCGGCATCAATATTGACAATGCGCCTAGTATAGTCGAAGCTGGAGCTAATGTTCTGGCAGTGGGAAACAGCGTGTTTAAAGCCAGGGAAGGAATAAGCCAAGCGCTACAGAGAATGAGGAAGGCAATAAGCTAACCTAAATAAGATTTGGGGGTTAACGAGCCGCTTTATATTGAGTACGAAGGCACCGAGTGCAAATATTGACTTTTCTTTTTTCTCCCTCTACGATAATTGTAGTTCGGTGGATGTTAGGCAACCAGCGTCGCTGGGTATGTCTTTTAGAGTGGCTTACGCTATGTCCAAATTGAACTCTCTTACCACAAATATCACACTTCACGGGAAACTTTTTAACCCCCTTTACTATAAATGATACCTCGGTTATCATAGTAATGCTATCACACTAATGCCATGGTGGCAATTGTACTAAGGGAGGTGAAAAGGAAGTGGAGGTTGAATTAGTTGATGGGCAAATATTGAAAGACATGTTTGCCTCAGGAACTGCTTGGCTGGAGAAAAACGCTCCTGATATCAATGCTATAAATGTTTTTCCAGTTCCCGATGGTGACACCGGAACCAACATGTTGCTTACCATGAAGTCCACCATGGAGGAGGCAAACCGAACTTCGGACAGCGATGTTTCTTCAGTAGCCAAATCAATGGCTTATGGCTCCCTAATGGGAGCCCGGGGCAATTCAGGGGTTATTCTGTCTCAATTCTGGCGTGGTTTGGCTAAAGGGCTAGAGGGCAGGGCTTATTTTAATGGCAAAGACCTTGCCAAGGCACTGGCTGAAGCATCACAAACTGCCTACGAAGGGATCGTCAACCCTGTAGAGGGAACTATCCTGACGGTAATTAAGGACGCTTCTAGGGCTGCTGAAACAGCATCTGAAAATGGTGATACTTTAGTTTCAGTAATAGAAGCTGCAGTAAAATCGGCTGAGGATTCAGTGGCTCGAACGCCTAGCTTACTGCCAGTATTAAGGGAGGCTGGGGTGGTAGATGCTGGTGGGCAGGGATTCTATGTTTTGCTCAATGGCGCCCTCCATTTTCTTAAGGGAGAGGCAGAAAAGATAGAATACTGGAAACCTTATATAGTTGCTGCCGAATCAGCATTGGCTCCTAAGGCAACTCAGATGGCTACTAAGCTAGAGACACCTTATGGATATTGCACTAATTTTGTCCTGGAAGGGCAGAATCTCAATTTGAGCAAGATCACAAGAGACCTCAAGAAGAAGGGACAATCTCTAATAGTCACTGGTACTGACTCTCTGGTGAGAGTTCATATTCACAGCTTTGAACCTGGAGAGGTTATTCAGTATGCTACGAAGTTAGGCAAACTGCACCAGATAGATATCAATAATATGGATGACCAATATGCCGAATTTATCAAAATGCAAAGGGAAAGAATGCCAACGGGCGATATCGCCATAGTAACGGTTGCCTCTGGAGATGGTTTTTTTGAGGTATTTAACAGCCTCGGTAGCACAATTATTGTCCCTGGTGGTCAAACAATGAATCCCAGCGTTCGCGAGCTATTACAGGCTGTGGAATTAGCTCCCTCGGACAAGGTTATACTATTACCTAATAACAAGAACATCATCCTCACAGCTTCTCAAATTCAGTCTTTAACTTCAAAGAATGTGAAGGTAGTGCCTACTAAGACTATCCCCCAAGGCATTGCGGCATTTCTCGCTTTTAGTTATGACATAAATCTGGAGGAAAATGCTCAAGTTATGGAGGAGGCAATAACCCAAGTAAAGACCATCGAAATTACTAAAGCTGTGCGCAAGACACAGCTTTATGACTTAACAATAAAAAAGGGGCAATTTATTGCTGTCTTAAATGATGGGGATTTGATAGCTGGTGGCGATAAAATGCCGGATGTTATTTTTGAAGCCCTAAGGAGAGCAGAAACCGAAACTATGGAAATAGCAGCCATTTATTATGGTGCTGGGATTGAGATTAGTGAAGCTGAGGAGATAGCTCAAGAAATCCGTAATAGATACCAAATTGAGGTTGAGGTGGTTTATGGTGGTCAACCCCACTATGATTATATAATTTCACTGGAATAATTTTGTGGCAAAGAATAATGGTTAAGGTTGTAACTGATAGCCTCTCCGATATTACTCCCCAACTAGCCCAGAAGCTTGGAATTACCCTAGTGCCATTGTTTGTCCAATTTGGCAATGAGTCTTACCGCGATAATGTTGACTTGAGCACAGAGGAATTCTACCACCTACTGGAAAAAAGCAAGACCATCCCGAGCACGTCAACTGTCACCCCTGATTTTTTTGCTGAGCTTTTTACCAAATTAGCTGAAGAGACAAACGAAATCCTAGCTATAATAGCTTCTCAGACGTATAGCGGCACTTACGGGAGTGCACTTCAAGGTAAAGCTATGGTTACCAAGGATTGCCGCATTGAGGTTATTGATTCTCAAGTAGCAATAGGCGGACAGATGCTCTTAGTCATTTCAGCAACTCAGATGGCTAAATCAGGAGCTAACTTAGACCAAATCGTTGACTGGGTGGGGAGAGCGATTCCCCGAGTACATTTACGTATGAGCTTCGACACCTTGGACTATTTAAGAAAGGGTGGACGTATTGGCAAGGCACAAGCTTTCCTTGGTAGTTTGCTAAAGGTAAACCCAGTTTTAGGGATAAAGAATGGAAATACTTTTCCTTTTGCTCGGCCTCGCAGCCGAGCTCAGGCAATGGACTTTCTGGTGAATTTTGTCAAAGGTTTTAACAATATCGAAGCTCTAGTTATTGAAGATGCTACTACCCCTGACGAATTAGAGATATTAGCTCAGCAACTTAAGGATGTAGTCCCTCCAGAGCATACCTATCGTTCCAAGGTAAGCCCAGTAGTAGGCACGCACGTTGGCCCTCATGTCCTAAGTGTTTCCGTCCTTGAAGCAGGATAGCTACTCATGGTAGATGTTAGCTGCGAACGAAGTGAAACAATCTCAAAATGACAAGCATTGATTCGCTGCGGAATGTTCTTGAGCTAGAGTGTAAAAAAGCTTATACCAATAAAGCGGTAATCGGTGGTTTGGATAAATATCTTCACAATCAGGTAAAGTCAATCAGACAAACTATAGCCAACCCACAGCTTTTAGCCAGTTTCGATGGACTCAACTTAGCTAATTCCGATTATAGTTCTCTCAGCGTTAATGAACGCAGGGGGTGGGTAACAAGCATTTTTGATTGGATAAGCAGGTTAGAAAAGGTAGAGAGAAATACCCTCATCTCTCCTGTCTCTTCAAGGGAAAGGAATAAGGAGAGAGTGCCAGGAGTAGCTAAGTTGCACCCCAAAAAGCGAAGTCTTGAACGAAGCGAAGGAACTAGCAGAGGATTAGATTCGCCTATAGCAGTTATCAGGGGCATTACGCCTAGTATAGCTACTAAATTTGCTAAGCTAAATGTGAGGACGATTCATGATTTACTTTATTTTTTCCCTCGAAGGTATGTTGATTACAGCCAGAGCAAACTTATTGCTGAGCTTAAGGAAGGCGATGAACAAACTATCATATCCACAGTATGGCAAGCTAGAGTAGCTACCTTTGGTAACAAACGAGGCACAGAGGCAATCGTGGGCGATGAAACAGGAAATATTAGAGTAGTCTGGTTCAATCAACCTTATTTAGCTAGGAAATTTTCCACCAATGCTCAGCTAGTACTTAGTGGCACAGTAGGCATATTTAGAGGACAAAAGGTTTTCGAATCCCCTGAATGGGAATTGCTTGAGGATAAGGAACTAATTCATGCTGGCCGCCTCGTTCCCCTTTACCCCCTTACACAAGGCTTATATGCCCGACGAGTGAGGAAATGGACCAAGGAAGCCATTGATGGCTGGGCATGGCAGGCAGATGATTTCCTACCCCCAGAGACAAGAGCTCGATGCCAACTATCAGGTCTCTTTGATGCCCTCACACAAATTCACTATCCTGATAATCAAATAATGGCGGAGAAGGCAAGGGAAAGATTAGCCTTCGACGAGCTATTTCTTCTTCAGCTAGGTGTGTTAGCCAGGAAGCGAGATTGGCAAGAAAGCCAGCCGGGCAATGCCTTTTATATAGACCAAGAGATCATTGACAGATTCTTACATTGCTTGCCCTTCACTTTGACTCAGGCTCAAGAAAGGGTATTTCAGGAAATTTTAACCGATTTGAAACAAGCAAGAGCTATGTCTCGCCTTCTTCAGGGAGAGGTAGGTAGCGGCAAAACCGTGATTGCTATCTTAGCTCTACTAATAGCTGTGGCCAATGGCTATCAAGGAGCACTAATGGCACCCACTGAAGTTTTAGCTGAGCAACATTTCGACAATACTTGTGGCTATTTGTCTAAAGTTGGTGCCAACTCTCCTCCAAGTAGAGGAAGGTACTGGGGAAGACCTCTTTCTTGCCGAGAAGAGCAGGCAGGCAATATTAGATGCTGCCAGGGATTCCTTTCAAGACCACTTACCATCGCTCTGCTCATCGGGAGCCTTAGCAATAGTGATAAAGAGGATTTGCATTATAAAATTAAGCAGGGCAAAATTGATATTGTTATTGGCACCCACGCCATCATTCAAAAGGAAGTG
>CAZQDF010000021.1:0-12163 GCA_964592065.1 uncultured Dehalococcoidales bacterium
GGGGCTATGTGAAAGGTCTTGAGGTGGTGTTTCCCACAGGAGAGATAGTAAACATAGGAGGTAAGCTACTTAAAAATAACACTGGACTTGATTTAATGCATTTGTTAATAGGTAGCCAAGGAATTCTGGGCGTGATAACCAAAGCGGTTTTGCGGTTATATCCCAGGGCTGCTGGTAACGCGACTTTGGTCGTATCATATGATGACCGACATGAAGCGATAAGCACTGTTCCGAAGATATTGCAAAGTGGGATAATCCCTTTAGCCATAGAATATATGGAGCATGCTGAAGCTGAAGTATCAGCGGAGCATCTGGGCCTGAAGTGGCCTGCTGCGAAAGGGAAGGCTCACTTAATAATAATAGTAGCAGGTGTGAGTGAGGATGAATTATATTCCCAGTGTGAACAGATATCGAACGTCTGCCAGGAACATAACGCCGTGGATACTTTAATTGCCGAGAGAAGAGAAGAGCAAGCTGACATCCTTAAGATAAGAGGCGAAGTATATGCGTCAATGAAAGCTAGAGTGGCGGATGGGCTAGACGTAGCTGTACCCCCTGCCAATATAGGGAGACTCATGGACGAGATAGACAAAATTGCACAGCGGTATCATACGACAATTCCTGTGTTCGGTCATGCCGGAGATGGTAATTTACATCCCATCCTGACTGTGGATTTACAGGAGAAGGGAATCTTTAAAGAAGTGAGAGGGGAGATATACGAAGCGGGATTCAATTTAGGTGGAGTTATAACAGGAGAACATGGTATTGGGAAAACCAAACTTGATGAATTCGATCTCTACGGAGACGAAAAGTCAAGGGGGTTGATGAAAGGGATTAAAAAACTATTTGACCCGGGTAATATATTAAATCCGGGAACTATAATAAGGTGAACAAGCGAATTGAGCTACTGGGGATGTTATTTTTAAAAGCATATAACATATGCGAGAAATTTAACCTTTGTTTTTAGAGGTAAAAGATGTCAAAGAGTCGAAATGGTAGGGAGTAGTGGAAAAAGCAGCAATAATAGCAGCGGTACCGGATGCAACAATACAGTATTTTCCTGAAGGGTCGGAGATATGAGGAGTTATGAATGAGCCGATGGCAATTAGGAACTTGGGGTTCATCTGAGCTTGAATAAAGTGACTTTGTTTAACCAGTTCTTAGTAAGCGATGACACCCTTTGGATATACAATGGAGATAGGCTGACTTTTACATCCAGTAAGCCTGGTTTACAGCCTCTACTGGAATACATTGGCAAGCCTGTGCTTTATCAGGGGGTGGTTAAGATATTCGATAAAATAATGGGCAATGCTTCTGCCTTACTATCAATTAAGGCTGGCTGCAAAGAAGTTTATAGTCCTTTGGGCAGTGAACTTGCGATTAAAACGCTGCGCTACTATAACATTCAATACCATTTTGGCAGTATCACGCCATATATTCAAAACCGTGAAGGGGAAGATATGTGTCCAATGGAGAAATTATCTCTAAATAAGAGCCCTGAAGAATTTTACGAGTCAATTAGATGACAGTAGCTATAATAAATAGCACTCCTCCCTTTCTACTTTTTTAGTACTGTTGCCGTCTAGCAAAAATGACACTCTAAGTGTTCGGTGAATTTGTGTCTCCCTGTTCATGTATGATTTAGAAGGTTTGTTATACAGGTGATACGGATCGGGCTTGGTGCAGTGGAGGGTCTTTGGCGTAAGGTTTTCCTTGTCATGATGCTGGGCACAGGAGGTTCATCAGAACGAGCATGTTGGTACAACCCGGGCTATATTTCTCACCCTTAACGCTGGAGCCAGGAATATACTGTAGCTAATTACAATTTGACATAGCAGGAGAAAATACCTCTGAGCATCCTCTTGCTCTCTGAATAAAGCGTAAGGGACTTTGCCTGCGACATCGTCTATGGCTCCTACGGGGGTGAGATAAGAACCTCTGCCTTCCAGTCAATCATGGCGACTGCTATCAATTTGCGATGGCATTTCCCTCTTCTGCATAATGTTCCTTCAGGTTGCGGTGTTTTGATGGCCGCCTCTTTAGGCTCTAGCTTAGGGCGTTATGGGGCTTTCTTCCGTTCTAGACATAGCAAAAATCTCATCTCCTTTAAGTTTGCCTCGCCACTTACGTTCCTCGCAATGACATTTCTTCCTATGCGCCACCAAAATTCTCCTTACACGGCGTAAGGAGAGATCCAGCACTTCAACCACTCCCGTGTCGGTCACCTTGTCCGTCCCTGCTTGATTTAATACCGCCAATCTCTTCTATTCTTTCTTGCTTGGCTATCACCATCTCCTTCATGGTGACATTTTCCCTGAACAATTGAAGGGTGATAAAATCGTAGAACATCAACACATATGGACGCCACGACCTTCACTAGACTCTCCATTTGCGATACAGTTACAATTTACGAGACGAGCACTCAGAGATTAGTTAGCATGGGAAGATGTTAATAGGAGAGTAGCTATTGCTCTGGGAAGAATTTAAATCTCTCAGTCAGGAAAGAGATAATAGGATAGAAAAGATGAGGATGACGAGCACAGGGTATACCTGGTGGAGAGGGAGTCTTTAGTTGGCGGGCATATGATCCAGCTAGGCACCACTTTCCCCACCCTAGATTGCTCTGAACGTATTCTTACCTCAAAGATGACCGAGGTGGGGCATCATCCCGATATCGAGCTTCTGGCCTATAGCGAGGTAGAGGAAGTTTCAGGGTCTGTAGGGAATTTCAAGGTAAAGGTGAGAAAAAAGCAAGGTATGTGGATGAGACTAAATGTGTTGGGTGTGGCGTCTATGAGGAGAAATGTCCTTGGAAGGCACCAAGTGAGTTTGAGGCAGGCCTGGCAATGAGAAAGGCGATTCATATCCCATTTGCCCAAGCTATGCCAAATATTGCCACTATCGATAAGGATCTTTGTGTTTATATTCAGTCGGGGGGAGAAAAGTACGGAGCCTGGATAAGATTCTGTGAGACCAAGGCTATAGATTTTAATCAGGCTGACCAGGTCATCGAGTTGGAAGTAAGCACAATTATTTTGGCTACTGGTTATAGTCTTCTCGACTCAAGCAAGATACCACAATATGGCTATGGGAAGTATGATAACGTCATAACCGGGCTTGAGTTTGAAAGGATTACTCGTGCCTCATGGCCACAGCCACTGGAGCAGCTACAGTTATCAATGCTATGAGGCTGAGAGAAAGGGTGGCACTAATATAAACGAGTTTCACAGAGTTGATGGGGAAACTTAATGAGCAAGACGCTGCTACTTCAGTGAGGGAGACAACCTTAGATATGTAGATTTTACTTGCAAAACAGACTGGCATTCTTTATCATCCCTTTCGAGGCAACCAGTTCAAGCTTTAGGATGTTCATCTTTGCCGGGCTTGGAGTCGACGTTAGGCAGTGTAGCTGAATGTTCATCAAGGAAGGAGTAAGCGATGAGTGCAGGAGACATAATTACATTAAATATTGACGGTGAGGATATAAAAGCCAGGCAGGGACAGACGATTTTGGAAGTTGCTAGAAGCGCAGGGATTTACATTCCGAGCCTTTGCTACTATCCTGGGCTAAAACCGCTGCCTCAAGTAATGTCGGACGAGGCTTGCCAGCTTTGTGTAGTAGAGGCAAACGGTAATATTGTCCTTTCTTGTATTACTTCTGCCTCTGAAGGAATGATAGTTAAGACGGGAATAACAAGGGTACGGGAGCTACAACGGAAAAACCTGCTTACCATTTTGGGTAGACAACCCACTGATGTCTGCTTTGAGAAGAAAGAGTGCGAACTTCAGAAAGCTATTAACCATGTTGGTTTAAAGGAAATACCTACTCATGTTTCTAGGTCTCTACCGTCTCTGGAGGATAACCCTTTCTTCGCCCGTGATTCTAGTTTTTGTATTTTATGCAATCGCTGTCTTCGGGTCTGTGATGAGATAAGGGGGCTTGGAGTAATTGAAACTGCCTTTCCGTGTCAAAAGGCTTGTCCTGCGGGCATAGACATCCCTCGTTATATCCGTCTTATTGCTCGGGGGAGATTCAGTGCTGCCCTAGCAGTGATAAGAGAGAAGGTTCCCTTTCCCGGTGTATTAGGCAGAGTTTGTGCTGCCCCCTGTGAGGACAAATGCCAGCGTGGGCAGGATGTAGATAAAGCATTGCACATAAGAATGCTTAAACGATTCGCCGCTGACCATGGTGATAATAGCTGGAAGAAGCAAGCGAAGACTTTTCCTTCGTCTGGTAAGAAAGTGGCAATAGTGGGGGCAGGGCCAGCGGGGCTGACCTGTGCTTACTATCTGGCTAAACTGGGACACAAGGTAACCGTATTTGAAGCTCTTCCAGAACCAGGCGGAATGATGAGAATGGGAATCCCGGAATATCGCCTCCCTCGAGATATACTCCGCAATGAGATTCGAGAGATTGAGAAAGCAGGCACGGAAATCAGACTAAATACTCATGTGGAGTCCTTAGATTCCCTTTTCGAGCAGGAATACCAGGCAATCTTTCTTGCCATCGGTGCTCATGAGGAGATGAAGTTGAGGGTTGAAGGAGAAGATTTGCCTGGAGTAATTGGCTGTGTAGAATTCCTCCGCCGATTCAACTTGGGAGAAAAGGTAGAACTGGGAGACAGGGTGGGGGTGATTGGAGGTGGTAACGTTGCTATTGATTCTGCCCGTGCTGCGCTGCGGCTAGGTGCCAGGAGAGTTACCATTTTCTATCGCAGAACGCAGAACGAAATGCCTGCTCAGCCAGAAGAAGTGCAACAAGCGTTAGAAGAAGGAGTTGAAATCATCTTTCTCGTCGCTCCTTCAAAGATTTTCGAGGAAAGAGGTATCTTGAAGTTGGAATTAGTCCGCATGGAGTTAGGAGAGTCTGATGTTAGTGGCAGACGCCGCCCTGTTCCTGTTAAGGGAAGTGAGTTTGTCACCGAGCTTGATACCTTGATTGCTGCCATTGGTGAACGCCCGGAAGTTCCGGGAGACTTTCAGCTTGAGATGGGACACGGCAATGTATTGAAAGTCAATGAAGACCTGAGCACAAGTCGGGAGGGCATCTTTGCCGGAGGCGATTGCGTCAGCGGGCCAGCCTTAGTCATCAATGCTATCGCAGCGGGAAGAAAGGCAGCTCAGTCTATTGCCCGTTACCTTGGGGGCAGAGGAGATATTGCGGAGCAACTTGTTTCTATTGAGGAGGCCGTGGCCTGGCGAGAAGAAGTACCTACAGGAGGAAGACTGGCTACTATTTCTTACCTTCCGCCTGAGACCCGCTCTAATGACCTTGCTGAGGTAGAGCAGGGAATGAATTTGGACACAGCGGTTGCTGAAGCTCAACGCTGCCTCCAATGCAATGCACTTGCACCCTTAGGGGGGCTCACACTTCGTGAGGTCGGCTGCAACTTCTGCGGTGCTTGCGTTGATTCTTGTCCCACCGGTGCCCTCAACGACTTAGCCACCCGTGGTATTCCAAAGTCTGATCACACAGTTGCTACGATTTGTCCCTATTGTGGTGTTGGCTGTCAGTTGAACCTTGAGGTCAAAAATGAAAGGATAATCGCTTCCATTCCTGATCCTGATGGCGTGGTTAACCAGGGCCAAGCGTGTGTCAAAGGTCGTTTCGGCATTGCCGAATTTGTCCATCACCCCGAACGTTTAACTGTCCCCTTGATAAGAAGGGATGGGGAGCTGAAAGAGGCGTCGTGGGATGAGGCACTAGAGCTAGTGGCCAGGAAATTGAGAAGCTATACATCGGCTGAATTGGGGATGATCACCTCAGCCAAGTGCACTAATGAAGATAACTATGTCATGCAAAAATTTGCTCGAGCGGTGCTGGGTACTAACAACGTTGACCATTGCGCCCGACTATGCCATGCCCCTACCGTAGTCGGCCTGGTGCAGAGCTTCGGGAGCGGAGCAATGACCAATTCCATCAACGAAATTGGCGACGCAAAATGCATCTTAGCCATTGGCACTAACACTACCGAAAACCACCCCGTTATCGGACTTGAGATGATAAAGGCGGCAAACAAGGGAGCAAAGCTTATCGTGGCTAACCCCCGCGAAATCGACCTCTGTCGCTTTGCTAGCCTCTGGCTGCGCCATAACCCTGGAACAGATGTTGCCTTGCTGATGGGGATGATGTGGGTTATAGTGGATGAGGGACTATTTGACTCAGCCTTTATCAAAGATAGATGCGAGAACTTCGATGCTTTCAGGGAGTCGTTAAAAGACTTTGATCTTGATTTTGTTGAGCAAGTCACCAAAGTTCCCCAGGGCAAGATAGCAGAAGCTGCTCGTATCTTTGCCACCAACCATCCCGCTACAATCCTCTATGCTATGGGTATTACGCAGCATTCCCATGGCACCGACAACGTGATGGCTACTGCCAACCTGGCAATGCTCACTGGAAATATAGGTAAGCCCTCCACCGGGGTCAATCCACTCAGGGGGCAGAACAATGTGCAGGGTGCCTGTGATATGGGTGCCCTCCCTAACGTCTATCCAGGCTATCAGGCAATAACTGCTCCAGCTATTAGAGAGAAATTTGAAACTGCCTGGGGGTGCTCCTTACCTTCATCCCCAGGGCTAACCTTGCTTGAAATGCTTGAAGCCGCCTACCAGAAAGAGATAAAGGCACTATACCTCGTGGGTGAGAACCCGGCCTTAAGCGACCCGGATGCCCAGCATGTCCGAGAGGCACTAGCTCGACTTGACTTTCTTGTGGTTCAGGATATATTCCTTTCTGAAACAGCAAAGTTGGCCCATGTTGTCTTGCCAGCGGCGAGCTTTGCTGAAAAGGATGGTACCTTCACCAACACCGAGCGGCGAGTACAGCGAGTAACAAAGGCTATCGAGCCGATTGGCGATTCCCGTCCTGATTGGTGGATTATTTGCCAAGTAGCCAAAAGGTTAGGAGCCAAAGGCTTTGATTATAGCTATCCTTCTGACATAATGGAGGAGATCCGTAATATCACTCCTAGCTACGGTGGCATAAGTTACCATAGGTTGGAAAACGGTGGACTTCAGTGGCCTTGTCCTACCGATGACCACCCGGGTACACCGATACTACACGCAAATATTTTTACTAGGGGGAAAGGCAGATTTATACCGCTAAAGTATATACCTCCGGGGGAACTGCCGGATGAAGATTACCCTTTGATTCTCACGACAGGTCGCTCCTTGTATCACTTTCATACTGGCACAATGACCCGTAAGGTGACTGGGCTTAATATCATAGAGCCTGAAGGTACAGTGGAAATTAGCCCCAAGGATGCCTTGCACCTCGGCATAGCTCACGGCGATAAGGTCAAAGTCAGTTCACGGCGTGGTGAAGTCATCGCTAAAGCGAAGGTAACTGAGGCATTACCCCCTGGAGTTGTGTTTATGACCTTCCATTTCGCTGAAAGCCCTGCCAACATTCTCACTAATCCCAAGCTAGACCCCATATCCAAAATTCCTGAGTTTAAGGTATGTGCTGTAGCAATAAAATCCTTATAGCCAACTGCGGTAAAAAACCAAAGGCGGGGTTTGTATTATTTTCAGATCAGTTACTCAGGCAACTATCCCTTCTTGCCTCCTCTAGAGCGGCCTGGGTATATTTATATTGAGAAAGCTTAAAAGAGCTCGCTGCTCCTCTCTTACCATTTCTCCTGAGATAATCTGGCAGTGAGCCAAGCTCGTAATGGTTCACCTAGGGTGCCGAGCCTAGATTCTATCCAGCGAATGTCCCCGCTTGCTAGGGCTGCTTTTTCCTCCAAAGCCAGGTCATAGCCTTTAAGTGCCTGGTCAGGGTTTTCAGCCAATCTGGCTAAGAAACCACTATCATCTCTAGCTCTAGCTAGCACGGCTAATATGGCTTTGCCATCCCTATCAAGGGCAGCAGGCTCCTCTAACTTGGCACGAATTAACTCATCTATCTGAGTGCGAATTCGTTCTGCTAGCTGGCTGGGGACTGGCTCTACTGGCTTGGCGCGGCGCAAGTTAGGGATAACCGCCCTTAGCCAAGGTCTTGCGGCAGCTAGCTCAGTTGCCCGTTCGCGGCGTAAGTAAGCCAACCAGTAGACAGCACCTACCAGAATGCCGCCGCCGATAACATTGCCTATGGTTACTGGAACCAAGTTGCCAATGAAGCCCGCTATAGTGAGGTTGGCTACACTATTGGTTGCTAGCCCGGCTGCCTCAAGGACAGATGGCTGGCTTGCCATCAATATTCCCATGGGAATGAAGTACATATTGGCAATACTGTGCTCAAAGCCAGCAGCGACAAAGGCTGTGATAGGGAAGAGAATGGAAAGTATTTTACCCGTGGTAGTACGAGCACTAAAGCATAACCAGATGGCCAGACAGACCAGGGTGTTACAAAAGATACCTCTTGCCAGAGCTGAACCAAAACTGAGATTCACCTTAGCACCGGCAATAAGCAGAGCGTTAGCTCCTACGCCGTAGCCGTTAAACGCCCACTGGTGAGTGTAGAACATCAATCCTGCTAAACTTAATCCGCCAGCAAGGTTGGCAAAGTAGACTAACCCCCAGTTTCGAAACAACTGGCGAAGGCTAATCCGACCACTGATCCAGGCCATCGTCATTAGACAATTCCCAGTAAAAAGCTCGGCTCCAGCTACTACCACAAGGATCAGGCCCAGGCAGAAAGCGAGCCCTCCTACTAGTTTAGTGAGCCCAAAGCCAAGACCAGCATCTGTAGTAACCAAGGTGCAAAACATTGCCCCCAAACCGATGAAAACCCCGGCCAAAATGCCGAGGAGGATCGTACTCAAGGTATCGCCTTTTCCCTTGGTTACCCCCGCTGCCTCTGCCTTGTACGCCACTTCAGGCGCTGTGTAGGCATCAGCACTGACTGTTTTTGCCGCCTTATCAACTGCAGCTTCTAAATGTAGAGTGGTTCTAGTTGCCTTCTGCTGGGCTTTCGTTTTAGGTGTCATGACCTTTCTCTCCAGAGTAGTAAATAATTTATCCCTGTTGAGGACCAGAATCCCTTGTGCAATTAACTACATCCACCATTTTTCTTGGCTCAGCCTGCACCACAGTTAGATAGCTAGCTGTCCATCTAACTTGCCCGCCCAAGCCTCTATTTCCCCTAATGTCACCACTAGCTAAAGCAGCCCTCTCTGCCGCGGTTAAAGAATAATACTCTCTGATAACCTCGCGAGGATCCTGGGCTAATCGTGCCAAAAAAACCGGCTCACTAGCAGCCCTTTCTAGAACGGCAAGTAGCTCTTTCCTTCCCGATATCAGTTCTTCACCAATCTTTTTTTGGGTTACTTCCATCACTTTAGTGATTTTCACCCCTCTTTCTTTCTATTCCACCCTTCACTTTTTGCACTGCTTCCTTTATTTCGTCTATGGAAGCCTCTTCCTCTATTGTAGATAGATCTCCAGGTTCCTCTCCCATCAGTAAGGATTTCATCACCCTTCTCATAATCTTGCCACTTCTCGTCTTGGGCAACATATCAACGAACTCAATATCCTTCACTACCACGACAGCACTCATGGTTTTCCTTACATGCCCTATAAGCTCCTTCTTTAGCTCTTCGCTAGGTTCGTAACCCTTTGTCAATACAACAAATGCGCTGGCAACCTCCCCTCTGAGTTCGTCAGGAACTCCTGCTACACCTGCCTCAACTACTGCTGGATGGGAAACTAAGACACTCTCAATCTCTATGGCACCTACCCTATGAGCAGCAATTTTTATCACCTCGTCAACCCTTCCAGTAAACCAGATATAGCCATCCTCGTCTTTATAGGCAGAGTCTCCAGCATAATAACTTCCTTGTGTGCCTGGTTTCGCCTCCCAATACTCTTTCCTGTATCTCTCAGGATCTCCCCAAAGCATTGGAGTTAAACCAGGAAACGGCTCTTTGACCACGAGAACACCTTTCTCTCCACTAGAAACGGAGTGACCATCCTTGTCATCAACAACATCTGCCATTACCCCCGGCACTGGAAAAGCAGCAGAGCCTGGTTTTATTGGAGCTATACCTAAACCGTAAGGATTTCCTACTATGGGACCCGAAGTTTCAGTTTGCCACATGTGGTCTATCACAGGTATCCTGTCTTCGAAAACTTCCTGCTGTAGCCATTTACACGCTGCAGGGTTTAGCACCTCTCCTGCACAAAATATCCTTTGAACAGAGCTCAAGTCATGTTTTTTTGCTTGCTCTATTCCTAACCTCATTAAACCCCTTACACCAGTTGGGGAGAGCCATGCACCTGTCACCTTATTTCTCTCAATAAGCTCCCACCACATATCCGATCGGGGGTAATCTGGAGTCCCTTCATACAAAATTGAAGTGCAACCAACAAGGAGAGGGGCATAGACATTGTAGCTATGACCTACTATCCAACCAATGTCTGAGGTGCAAAACCAAATGTCATCAGCTCTCAAGCCATATATCCACTTAGCCATGGAGTAACTATATACTTGATATCCTCCATGATTTTGCACTGTAACTTTCGGCTTTGCAGTAGTCCCCGAAGTAGGCATCAAAAATAACGGCTCATTTGATTCCATAGGAACTAAATCGGAGCTAATTCCCGCCCCTTTAGTCAAAAATTCATCCCACGAAATATCTCTGCCTTCTCTCATACTAACTTCGCCCTTGTCTCGCCTGAAAACTACTACTGTTTTGATCTGTTCCTTCGATGGGAGTAACTCTATTGCCTCATCTACCATTTCTTTCAATGGTATTGGCTTACCTCGCCTTGATCCCTTATCTTGAGTAAGAATATATTCGGCGCCAGATATCTCAAGCCTATCTGCTATTGCTCCAGAAGAGAAACCGGCGAATACTACCATATGAATAGCACCTACCCTGGCACAAGCAAGCATAGCTGCTGCTGCTTTGATGCCCATGGGCATATAAATGGCTACGCGGTCACCCTTCTGTACCCCTATGCCTCTTAAGGCGGAGGCATACCTCTTTACCAAATCAAGGAGCTGAGCATATGTGATGACCTTTACCTCCCCAGTATCACCAGACTCAGAAATAAAAGCTGCTCTACCACCCTTCCCCTGCTCCACCTTGTAGTCCACACAATTGTAGCTTATATTAGTAATGCCACCTACATACCACTTGAAAGTAGGATAATCCCGTTCGAAGACTTTGTCCCACTTCTTGAACCAGTAGATTCCATTTGTGCCGTTGAGGGCAGCATTCTCCCAGAAGCCTTCATAATCTTTCTCTGCCTCTTTTATGATACTTCCGACCTGCGGAGGTAGCATCTCTATCATCTCTTTCTCCTTCATTTTATTTACATACCTCAATGGGCCGCCCGAAGCCTAGGGCGCCTGCCCCCGAACAAGTCCAGCCAATGAACAACTCGACTAGCCAGAGCTGCTTCTGTCTCAGGGGTCAAATCGTAGCCCTCGAGAGCTTTACTTGGATTCTCAGACAGTTGGGCCAAGAAAGCGATGTCATGCCTGGCTTTAGCCAGCACAGATAACACAACTTGAGTTTTTACATCCGTAGTGTATGCTTTTTGAGGGTGAGCTCCAGCGCTACTAAACATTCCAAGCCAGCGATCAGTGGCGGCAGCTTCAGCGGCTCTTTTTAGAATAGCAGGTAGATTATCCCGCCTCGATAGCTCTTTACTAACCCTTCCTTCGGTTACTTCAATAACTGTAGTCATTTTTATCCCCTCCTTTCTTCTTAAGTCCTGCTACCATTTCTCCTGGCTCAGTCTGCACCATAGCCAGGTTGCCAAGCGCCGGTCTAGCTTGCCAACCCAACTCTCTATCTTCTTTATGTCACCACTGGCCAGCGCTGCCAGCTCCTCTTGGGTTAAGCTATAATAGCCCTTGAGTGCTTCACTGGGATTATCTGCCAGTCGGGCTAAGAACTCGCTCTCATCGGCAGCTCTAGCCAGCACCTCCAAGATTGCTTCTCTTCCTCTTTCCCCAGAAGTGGCAACCTTTGTCTTTCCTGCTATCGCTTGTGTCATCGCGGCACCCCCTTTCTCCTTTATTCTACTTGTAGATTACCATTTGACAGAGCACACTACATCGCCCCTAGGTTCTATTTTTTGGAACCAAAGTACATTTAAGATATGCCCTAAAGTTCTATATCTAAAGCCCTAGATTAGGGCTTTTTGCCATTTTCCCCTAAACGTAGTAAGCTTTGATTTGGTAATTGCTCCGCTTAATAAAAACGAAGGG
>CAZQDF010000022.1:0-10388 GCA_964592065.1 uncultured Dehalococcoidales bacterium
TCCACGCTGCCAAAATTGTGCGTAGTTATCGCGGCAGGTAATCCCTTCAGATAATTGTACGCACTCAAGCCATGAATAACAGAGCCTCCAGGTGAAGAGATAAGGATGATGAAATCTCTTATACCTTGTTTCATTTTCTCGTCAATAGCACTTAGTAAAGTATTGACAGTGGTGTCAATAACAGGGGCGAAGAACCTAATTACAACTGGTTTCATAGCCATATATCTTCTCCTTTCACTCTGTGAACCTCCCGTCATCTTTCGATGTCGAAAGTTTATGAACATTTCCCTCAAGCCATCCTGCTTTCTCTACTTCCCTTATATCGAATTCTGGCACATAAGGTTTGATATCCAAAAGGGGAGTCCCATCTACAATATCTACATCTTGAATATGGAGTATATTCTCTTCAATCCTGATAAGGCGCACTATCGAGATGCCAATTGAGTTCGGTCTACTTGGACCTCGCATTGCAAAGACTCCACGCATTTCGTTATCCATATAAGGTTTTGCTTTCAATGGCGACCCTTGGGATAAATGAAAGTGGTATATCAAAATAATGTGAGAAAAACCTTCAACATCTTTTAAGCCTTCAGCATATTCAGGGAATACCTCGACTGTCCCATCGATGCCCTTAGCGCCTGCAGGCTGTATAGGTGTCCCTTTGGGTTCCTCGAATGGAGAATGGATAACCCCGATTGGCTTGTACTTTATCGCATCCATAAATTCATCATTTTATCGTAGACCAATTAACATTCTTTTCCCATCTTAGTCTCTTAGCTTTTAGATATGACCACCAGAGAATGTCAAAAATCCCCACCTTCGTTAAACATACAAGGTTATTTTCAGAGATGGTTTTCGAAATCTGAGTTAGGTTTTGCAGATTATCGCCTTCTCTTAGGTTCTTATAATAATCAATGAGAATTTGATTGGAGCGCTGTTCCGTCCGTTGCGGATTAATTCCTTTATATTCCCTCTGAAGGTTGTCATCTAGTATTGGAATGACCTCTGGATAAAGTGTATGTAAAATCTTTGTAGCTTTTGACAACCCAATTCCTTTAATCTTCAACAGTTTCTTAATAACCCTCTCATTGAGTTCACCAATGTAAGCACTTCTAGTTTTATCATCCAGTTCCAAAAAGCTATCGAGGCCATATTTAAATATGGGCAAATCCTTCGTATTTTCAGTTACAGTCTTGCATTTTGGAAGTACCTCTTTCCTTATACGTGCGCCTACTTTATTTGCATCCTTAACCTCTCTTTTACCTTTCAAAAGCAGAAGGTCATAGTTCTTATAAAAATCGCTTTGGAAACAGTAGGACTCAATTAAAGCAACGGGGTCAGAAACTTCGAACGTCATTTTTGAGAATAGAAGAAATTTCACTTTAAAACCTCCTACATATTGTGGCTAACATCTAATTAGACGAAGTAGAGGAAAGTCATTTCTATGTACCTGCTTTGATTATAGCAAATATCTTAATTTAATGAGGCTGAAGACAGAAGTGCCTAAAGAACAGAATTAAGGCTGGAGGCTTCATCATGGTATAATTATAGCTAGGAGCTAGCTTTATGGATGACGTAAATAAAGCCAAACAAAGGGTAGAAGAATTAAGGAAAATAATTAACTACCATAATTATCGTTACTATGTGCTGGATAGCCCTGAAATAAGCGATTCTGAATACGATGAGCTGATGCGAGAGCTTAAGCAGCTTGAAGTCGAACACACTGAGCTTATCACTCCCGACTCGCCAACACAAAGGATTGGCGCTCCTCCGGTAGAAGCCTTTGGGGTTGTGGAGCATCGTGAGCCTTTGTTGAGTCTTGCCAACGCCTTTTCCTACGAAGAGTTGGCAGCCTGGCATAAGAGAGCAAGCAACCTTTTAGCTGGGCGTCAATTCGACCTTGTTTGTGAGCCTAAAATCGATGGGCTAGCTGTAGCCTTGACTTATGTTGACGGCTTGCTTGCCACTGGGGCAACCAGGGGCGACGGCTACCGAGGTGAGAACATCACCCAGAATTTGAGAACCATTAGGAGTATTCCTCTTTCTGTATCCAAAGAGGCACCGCCTAGATTTGAAGTCAGAGGAGAGGTTTATCTTCCCAAAGCTGGGTTTAAGAAGCTTAATGAGGAAAGAGCTAAGGAGGGGCTGCCCCTTTTTGCCAACCCCAGAAATGCTGCTGCTGGCTCAGTAAGGCAGCTTGACTCCAGCATCACGGCCAAACGTCCCCTGGATATATTTGTCTATGGGTTAGGCTGGGCTGAAGGCAAGACAGTGCCTGACACCCATTGGGAGATTATGCAATACCTTAAGTCCCTGGGCTTCAAGATAAATCCTAACATAGTCTTGTGCCACACTATTGATGAAGCAGAAAGCTATCATCAGGACTGGGTAGAAAAGCGTGAAGGTCTGCCTTACGAGGCTGATGGCATGGTGGTAAAGGTCAATCCTATTGCTCTTCAGCTAGAATTGGGAACTGTAGCCCACGAGCCGAGATGGGCAATCGCCTACAAGTTCCCAGCCATTCAGGGCACCACACGTCTTGTTGACATTGGTATAAATGTGGGCAGGACAGGAAGCCTTAACCCATACGCCATTTTGGAGCCAGTTCGAGTGGGCGGGGTGGTTATCAGCCAGGCAGCACTGCATAATGAGGAGGACATTCACCGCAAGGACATAAGGATTGGAGACTGGGTCATCGTGCAAAGAGCTGGAGAAGTCATTCCTGAAATTGTTGGCCCTGTCAAAAGTCGCCGCACTAGAGAAGCGAAGAGTTTCTCTATGCCCAGTCATTGCCCGGTATGCGGTGCTGAGGTGATAAAGCCTGAAGGGGAAGCTATGCACAGGTGCACCAACGCAGCCTGCCCCTCCCAAGCCCTAGAGCGAATCAAACACTTTGTCGCTCGAGGAGCTATGGATATAGATGGTGTGGGCGAGAAGCTATGTCAGGCTTTGTTTGAGAAAGGTTTAATCAAGGATGCGGCTAATTTATATTACCTCACTAGAGAGCAACTTTTAGGTTTGGAGAAGATGGCGGATAAGAGCGCTTCCAACGTGCTTAATTCCATCGAAGCGAGCAAGGATAGGCCTTTGGCTCGAGTTATCTTCGCACTGGGAATCCTTCATGTCGGTGAGGAATATGCCGAGTTATTGGCGGAAAATTTCGCCAGCGTTGATGAATTAGCTAAAGCTAGTCAAGAGGACCTTCTATCTCTTCCATCAATCGGTCCCAGGATAGCTGATAGCATTGTCACTTTCTTCAAACAGGAAGGAAACAAATACATCATCGAGAAGCTGAAAAAGGCAGGGGTGAGGCTGGGAAAGGAGAAAGCCGCAGAAGTCAAGCCCGCAGAGCTGCCTTTGGCTGAGCTCGAATTCGTAATCACAGGGAAGTTGGAATCCTTCGCTCGTTCTGAAGCAGAAGCCAGAATAAAGACACTGGGCGGCAAAGCAGGCTCAGACGTTACCAAGAAGACATCCTATGTGGTAGTCGGCGCTGACCCCGGGTCAAAATTGGCTAAAGCTCAACAATTGGGGATAAAAACGCTCAGCGAAGCTGAGTTCTTGCAACTGCTGAATCAAATCAAGCAGTAACTCTTTCCACAGAGCAATCTTAAGGCGAATGCCGTAACGATCACTCTATTCCAGCCGCAATTTTTGCCCTTCTTTTACTTTCCTCTATGTCGTAATCTAACAGGACTCCAATTCTTAGCGCTTGGGGTGTCCCTCCCCCGGTAATAGCCATTCCATGATACCATCCGGCATAAGAAGATGCAGTTAAATCCTCAATGAGCCTAAAGGCTCGCATTCTATGCTCTGTTGGCACCTCTTCTCTACCTTTGTAGTACTTTTCCAGATACTTACCTGTCTCAGGATTTCTATAGTCCTTCTCCGAAGCCATTGTTGCCACCAGGCCGCCAGCAACTTCTTGCATGAAATAGCGGCCTTCGCCTAACTTCTTAGCTGCGAAAACCTTGCTAGTATATCCCGGTATGCCCTTAGGAGTGTATACCCCGGAATCATGCCTTACTCCCTGCACAGCAGCAGCAAGTCCACAGGAATAGGTAATTTCAGCAGTCATAATCATATCAGTTAAGCACTCTCGTATATGAGAAGCCCTCTCTGTGCCATTATAATCAGCTATCAATTCAGTGGCACCAATGGCGAGACCTATGCTAGCCGGTCTACAACCGCACTTACTCATCATGTGGAAAGAGGTAAAGGCATCCATCATTGGACCAGTGAATTCATTTTCGCCAGCCATAAAAACTCTCTCCCAAGGTATAAAGACATCGTCAAAAATCACCATGGCCTCCACATGGCCAGCAAATCTTGAACTGTATGGGTTCTCTAACTCCTTGAGTTCCAACGGTATCGCTGGGGGACGGCATATAAAGGTGATTCCTTCAGTATCCACGGGAGTAAAGAAGCCCACGGCATAATCCTTCTCATCCTCTGAAAGTGGTCGGCTGACTGGCATAACAAACAACACATTCGTATAAGGAGCCGCTGTGCTATGAGCCTTTGCCCTTCTCACCACTATCCCATCGCTTCTCCTCTCTACTATATGGAGATACATATCTGGATCCACTTGCTTACTTGGCCTCAAGCTCCTATCCCCTTTGGGGTCTACTAGTGCCCCTCCCGCTACAGAGTCTTTCATCTGGATATCCTTAACAATGTCAATGACTCTCTGGTGATAGCTGGTGTTATACTTCTTATCTATCTCATAGCTAATAACCCAGGCAGTATTTAAGATATCAGCGGTTATGCATCTATAGCAGCATGCCACAAGGTAGTTTCCCATCTCTCTTAACAGCTTGACTTTAGCAATTGCGTCCTGCTCATTCTCAATTATATGGTTCCATCGGCTAATCCTTTGCATGGTAAGAGGGGAATATACTGTCGCAAGGTCCTTGTATTTAGGGTTGTTGGCGACATCACAGACCACTGCGACACTGTTTATACCCCCCTTGAACATAGGAGCACCAGCAATGTTTTCCACTCTTTCTCCAGCTATGAAGACCTTGGGCTTTTGACTTCTGAGGCTTTCAATGTATTCCTCGCGAGTTCGTATAGCCATTTCTTCCCTCCTTAATGAGCTTTTTATCAGCGTATCCCGCAGATGTAGAGAAGTCAAGCTTGTGTACTCGTTCATGACGTTAGTGATACTTTGTCTCATTGCTTGTCATTGCGAGGAGCGCATGCGGTTGCGAGGCACAGCTAGAGCAAACTCGAGGGGATTCCTCGCTAACCTCTTCGCGGAGTTTATCCTGAGCGAGATCCTTCGCTATGCTCAGAATGACAGGCAGCGAAGGGCTCAGAGCTTCGGCTTACAATGACACGCCCCCTGCCAAGTAAAGGGATGTGCTGGGTGGGCCTCCTTCCTCACCGTCCCAAAACGCTTTGAGAGGTCACCCATCTATTCAAACTGGTTCAGCTTCTGGACTCATGCGAATATATCAGTATCCAGAAATGACGGATATTAACGACATTAAGGGGAAAGTCCGCCATGGTAGGTATGGAATTTCTCTCACCAATCCTACCCGTCATTCTGAGTGAAACGAAGAATCTAGAGACCCTTCACTTCGTTCAGGGTGACAGCTAAACACTCTCAAAAGGATAGACCACTGCATATAGTGTGTGGCATAATGAAGGTAGAGTTGCTTGTTTTTAGGACATATGAGCCCAGCCTCGAGGAATAGGAATCCAATTGGAAGATAAGGAGACAGCCAAATGGTTGATAGGTGTTCTTTGGCAAAGGGGATAATAAAACCACTAAACATCTTCCCATCGACATTATCAAATTTGAACATCCTGTGCCTATTTAATGGCAGCGAAATTTAATGAAACTTGTTGTCGGGCTGGGCAATCCTGGCAGGACTTATGCTCATAATCGCCATAACATTGGCTTCCGTTGCCTGAATTATTTTGCTAAGCTTCACTCCATTCGATTTGAGCGAAGACAATGTCGAGCTAGAATAGGCATTGGCGAGATAGCTGGCAGCAGATTATTACTAGCTAAGCCCCACACCTTAGTGAATCTCAGCGGTAAAGCAGTAGCTTGCCTCACGAGTAAATATAACATTCCCTCAAGCGCTCTTTTGGCAATCTGCGATGATCTTGATTTACCTCTGGGCAAGATTCGTCTGCGTCTCAGTGGTGGCTCAGGTGGACATAAGGGAATGAAATCCATTATCTCCGCTCTGGGAAGCAATGATTTCCCTCGAATCAGAGTGGGCATTGGGCGCCCTACCTTGCCAGAAGGAGCAGCCAATACTGATGAAGATGCGATAGTCAATTACGTGCTGAGCGATTTTTCTCCTCAGGAGGAGGAGGTAATTAAGTCGGCAATTGTTACTGTAGCTGAAGCTATTGACTGCTTTCTTACTCAAGGCGTAGAAGCAGCAATGAGCAAGTTTAATTAACTGCTTTACAGAAGTTTGAGTAAAAAGAGGAATAAGTGGCTGTTTATTTTCTCACCCTCACCTTATTTAAAGGGACTCAAGCATTGCCCTGACCATTCAAACATATTCACTCCAAGATTCTGGGCTCAACTTACCCTCATGTATCTACAGCAACTTTTACGCCAGGACTTTATTTAGCCTGACAGTATAAATTATCGCCTGAAGCTATTGTGTTGAGCATTTCGTCGGAGTGTGTCAGCGGCTGAAAATTTCTATCCGCCAAACCTTACCACAGGTATCTGCCATAACCTAAATTGACAGAGACCTTCTACAGCTATAACGCTCTAATTCCTTCTCATTCGTTAAGAAGCGCTCGCAGGAAGTAACCCAAACTTTCAGCGGATTCGAGGCAATCCCCCGCTTTTCTAAATTCGATTGCTACCTCGCCCCTGCCGATCTCCTGGTGAACCCTGGCTATTCGCTCTAATAATTCCTTGAGCTTAAACTGGAGCAAATCTTCCACTTCAGAGAGAGCTGAAGCGAGTTCACATTTTCTTGCCTCTAGCTGAGCAATCTCTCGGTTTAATGCCTCCACCCTGGCGTTTGGAAAGGTAGGCACCTCACCTTTACCAAAGCGAACCAGATTTAAATTAGCAGCAAGTTCTTCATTCTTCGTTCTTAGCCTTTCCAGATCCTCCTGCTGCTTTTGAGCCAGTCCCCTATATCTCTCAAGCTCCTCCCTACATCGGGCGATCTCAACCTTTAACTCAGTTTCCTCTCTCAGGTCAGCTTGTACAGAGGACTTCCCCTCTTGAGCTGTCAATAGGAGTCCCCTAATATCCTGTAACACATCCATATTGGCAATGCTTCTTTTAGGCTTTTCCGACCTCATGAGTAAGCAACTCCTTTGCCAGGTTTCGGTATTCCTCAGCTCCTGGAGATTTGGGGGCATAAAGGCTTATTGGCACCTCGTGAACCGGTCCCTCGGCAAATTTTATATGCTTATATACGGTTGTGTCGAAGACAAGGTCACCAAAGGTCTGCTTTATGCTGTCAGAGACCTCCCGGCCCACCTTTGTCCTCCTATCGTACATGGTCCTGAGCACACCCTCTATTTTAAGCTCGGCGTTCATCTCCTCCCTAACCAGATTTATTATTTGAAGAAGGTGTTTTACGCCGTACAAGGTGAGAGGCTCGCACTGGACAGGTATAAGGACACTTTCAGCAGCTACCAGCGCGTTGACTGTGAGGATGCCGAGCGTGGGCGGGCAGTCGATGAAGATGAAGTCAAAATCATCCTTTATCGGAGCCAATTTCTTGTGGAGGGCTTTCTCGCGCCCTATCTTACCTGCCAGCTCTAAATCCACCATGACAAGATCAATGTGAGAGGGAACGATAACGAGATTGAGGATTGGCCTTCTTTGCATAGCATCCTTTATACTTACATTGGGGTCTACCAGAATATGGTGGATAGATCTTCCCACTTCCAAAGGGTTGATACCCAGACTAAGGGTGAGCGAAGCCTGAGGGTCAAGGTCGACAAGGAGGACTATCTTCCCCATGTCGCAGAGGCTCGCCCCTAAGTTGATGCAGGTGGTAGTTTTCCCTGTGCCACCTTTATGTTGGGCTACTGCGATAATCTTGCCCATTTTTCTCTCTATTAAACCTGGCTAAGGCCTTGCCCTAACCAGGTTCTTCACCTCTCATTGCGATGATATAGGAATTTATCGTCATTATAGCTTATAGAGGGAGGGTGCGTTAATAGCCGAAGGGTCTTATGCTTGCAGACCTTCATGAACTGCCGTACGTGCGGAATGTAATCGGAACTTTGGAAAGGGAAGTGATTCTAGCTAAGGGATAAGCAGAGCTTCAAGGGATAGCGTATGTTGAGGGCTGGCTTTTGGGCCGAACTGCGATATCCAGCTCAGCATCAAGAGCCTCGGCTACTCTCTTGACCGTCGAGAGAGAGGGTAATGAGGAGCCACTCTCTAATCGAGCAATGCTGGCTTGCTTTGTGTGTAATTTCTTGGCAAGTTCCTCTTGCGTCAGTCCCTTTGATAATCGCAACTGAATTAAGGTGCTAGCCAGTTTATACTCCAGCTCCAAAGCCTCATATTCTGCCCTGAACTCGGGGTCTCTCATAAGTCGCCTCTTGTGTTCTCTCCAGTTCATGATCGCTTCCTTTTCGATAGGAAGTCATCCCGTCTATCTCTGGCTATTTTCAAGTCTCGCTCAGGTATTCGACCAGATTTCTTCACAAATCCGTGTAGCAGGACGAATACCTTGCTGGTGAAGAGGAAGTAAAGGATTCGATATTGGTTGGTTCCGACTCTGGTCCGAAGTTCCCATAGTTCCCCTTCTACATGCTTTACACAGGGCATTCCTAGATAGATGCCGAATTACTCCAACAAATCTATTGTTCGAGCTATCTTGGCCTTCGCCCTGTTGTCCAGATAGTCTATGAATTCCTGGACAGGGCATTTTCCTCTCCTGGTCTCATAGTATTCTATCTCCCACACTGTGCACCTAGTTATAACAATATTGTTATAACCTGTCAATGGCAATGGGATTGACGGCTACTGTGGCAGATGCCAAAATTAGGCAAGCCAGCCAGTAAGGCAAAATACCGTAGTAGCTGCACGCCGCAGTAGCAGAATATATGCCCGTGCGGAATGTAATCGCAACTCTGGAGAGGGAGGTGCTTTTTGCTAATAAGTAACCTTATTGTAAACTTCCGTTGTTTACGCCCCAAGCTTCTTTTTTCTTATACCCCAATTCATAAAAGCCAAAAGAACAAGCCCTACAACATTGAAAGCGGCGAATGTTAGGGTGGCAGCACTCCCCCAATCGCAAATAAGTTCATTGATTATAAGACCAAGAGTGCCGATTATGAGCAAAATAAAGGCACATAGTTTAGCAACTGCTCTCATACCTTACACCTCCTACCCGATTACATGAATGGATTACACTACCATAAACATAAACCATTATCAGCAGCCGAGAAGGACCAAATAGAGATGAACCCCTGTCCGTGCAGTTACTATGGTGCCTTAGTCAAGACTCCGACTTTTATTTGCGTTAAGATTCAACAATCGGCCAGATTTCGGAATTTGGATGCTCGGCAACCGCATTTATGGAGGGAGGAAAGACTCCAGCGGAGAACATTGTCAGATTAAGTCAAGAGAAAGCTAATAACGCCAGTCTGGAAAACGCCATCAAACAGATTGCTGAGAAATCTGGCGAAAATGACATTGTACTTTTAACTATTCGTAGTCATGGCGATCCTGGCAGTCTTGGCGATGTGAGGTAGGAAGCAAGATTGGTGAGAAAGTATTTCCTTTTTAAGGCTTTAGCTGGTAGTATAGTATAATTCGTGAGTGGAGGAATGATTATAGCTGTTATTGGGAATTCCTCTTGTTCCCCCGAAGAAACTAAGTTAGCTGAAACTGTGGGTGAGTTGCTGGCACAGCGGGGTGCTACAATAGTATGTGGTGGCTTAGGTGGTGTGATGGAAGCAGTCTGTCGTGGAGCCAGGTCAAAAAACGGTTTGACCGTTGGCATTTTGCCTGGAGGAGACCCCAGTTTGGCCAACCCCTGGGTAAGTATTCCCGTAGTTACCGGCATAGGCGAGGCTAGAAATGTAGCGGTGGTGAAGTCATCCCAGGCGGTGATTGCCATCGGGGGTAGTTACGGGACACTCAGTGAGATCGCCCATGCTTTAAAGAGTGACATTCCTGTTATTGGATTGCATACCTGGTCACTGTCCCAAAATGGACAGGAAGACAGTTCGGTAATCAAAGTTCACGATGCCAAAGAAGCAGTGGATAAAGCTACTTCTTTGGCCAAGAGGCATAAGGCTTATGAGATTGCTTAGCGGGGCCTACCCTGAACGCTATGAGATTTTTCGCTACGCTCATAATGACATGAAACCGAAGAACTCACGGTGGCATAATGAAGCCAGCAATAACAATGGGTTAGTCAAAC
>CAZQDF010000022.1:10488-12091 GCA_964592065.1 uncultured Dehalococcoidales bacterium
TATCGCTATTTAGGTGGGGCGGAAGCTAGCCTATTGCCCGTTCCCATGCTAAATATCTTGAATGGTGGCAAGCATGCTTCAGGTTCTACTGATTTCCAGGAGTTTATGATAGTGCCTTTAGGCGCTGCCAACTTTGCCCAAGCTATGCAGATGAGCAGCGAGATTTATCATTCCTTATATAAAATGCTCAAAGACAAGGGCTTGAACACCAATGTAGGTGATGAAGGCGGTTTTGCTCCTCAGCTTTCTTCTAACAAAGAAGCGGTGGAGCTAATCCTAGCAGCTATTGACCTGGCCGGCTATAAAGCCGGCAAAGACTTGTTCCTTGCTCTTGACTCAGCAGCAAGCAGTTTCTATCAGGATGGTAAATATGCTTTGTCCCGAGAGGGTATTACCCTTACTTCAGGAGAAATGGTGGATTATTATGTCAAGTGGATGTCAAATTACCCTATCCTCAGCATTGAAGATGGCTTGGCGGAAGATGATTGGGCAGGTTGGTTATCACTTACAGCCAAGTTAGGCAAAGAAATTCAGCTTGTAGGCGATGATCTTTACGCCACGAATATAGAGCGCCTTGAAAGTGGCATCGCCCAAAAGGCATCCAACTCCATCCTTATCAAGCCAAATCAAATAGGCACTCTTACTGAAACCCTCGCTGTTATCAAAAAGGCACAAACTAGCCAATGGACGACTATTATCAGCCATCGTTCTGGTGAGACTGAGGACACCACGATAGCTGATTTAGCGGTAGCTACCAATGCTGGGTTTATTAAATCTGGTGCTCCTTGCCGCAGTGAGAGGCTAGCCAAATACAATCGCCTCCTAAAGATAGAGGAGGAACTGGGAACTGCTGCTCGTTACCCTGGCAAAGCAGCGTTATACAATTTGGAGAGGTTAAAATCATGGAAATAGTATCTGGCATACATCAAATAAAAGTCCCTTTCCCCAAAGACCTATCGGGATACACCAACGTGTATGTTCTCGAGGGAGATGAAGGCAATATACTGATTGATGCTGGCTGGGATGCCCCAGAATCCCTTTGGGCTCTGCGGGAGGGACTAAAGGCAGACCGCCTTAAACTCCAGGATATCAAAAAGATCGTCATCACTCATATTCATCCTGACCATTATGGCCTGGCGAGCAAGGTTAAACAGCTCTCTGGAGCCCGGGTTGCCATGCATAGGATTGAAGCAGAATTTATTAATCCCAGATATAAGGATTTTGAGGTGCTGCTCAAGGAAACGGAAAAAGTGCTGAGGCGAAATGGTGTTCCTCAAGCTGAGCTACCCGAATTAAAGGATGCCTCGTTATGGATGAATCACTTTGTTACGCCCGATTTACCTGAGGTCCTGCTAGATGATGGCGATAACATCTCCAATGGCTCGTTTGAAATTCGGGTGATAGAAACACCAGGGCATTCTCCAGCTCACATTTGTCTTTACGAAGCAAGAAGGAAAGTGCTATTTTCCGGAGACCACATTTTATATGACATCACCCCTCATATAGGCTTCAATCCCCAATCCGGGGATAATCCCCTGGGAGACTACATTTCTTCCCTTAAGAAGCTAGAGAGACTTGAAGTTAATTTTGTCTTGCCAGGACA
>CAZQDF010000023.1:0-6483 GCA_964592065.1 uncultured Dehalococcoidales bacterium
AGAGCTGAGTATCAGGGATTAAACGGATAGTGGCTCCACCGTCTTTTGTCTCTACCGTAACGGCAAGGATATTGATCCCCATTTCACTTAAAAGGCGAGCCATCTCTGCAAGGAGCCCCACCCGGTTCTCCGTCTGGATGACGAGCTCTTTTCGCAGGCTGGCCTCTAGCATGTCGCTCACCTCCTTCTATCTATGCGGGGAGTCAACCAAAATATAGCGTTGCCGGTCGATCGAAATTGCTTCCCTGGGAGGTTTCTAGGGGACATTGGCGAATTTCTCGGTAATGTTCCATCGAGTGCGTCTGGATGTAAGAAGCGGGTAACCTTCCTGAGACTCAGTGAATGGAGGCTACTGTGCAAGACAATGCGTGCAAGGAGATTATAGCCTGGTTAGGCGTAGAGGCGAGGGGAAAAGCCGCTATAGCGGTGAGGGACAAGTGCTCTCCTGTAAATTTCCTTTTCTACTATCAGTAATAAGAGAGCCACTTCCAGTTAGTATAAGACTGACTTTGAGGGGCCATAGGCGTTTTCCAAGGTGAATATGTGAAGTAGCGGCCTGGCCGATTAGCAACTCCTCCCTCTGTTAGCCACATATCGATGGGGTAAATAGCCATCGTTACAAAGTCGAACTGGTACAGTCCCTTTTCCGCATCGATGTAAAGAGTGATCGGTGCCGATACCTTTACAAAAGTGCCCACCGCAGCTTCCAGCGTATAACCAGCCTGGGAGAGCCGGATTAACTCTTCTTCGGTAGGTCTTTTGGAAGTGAACAGTAAAAGCTCCACCTCAGGGATCGAGGACATTGGCACAAAAAGCGCTTGCCAGCGTAGGGCTTCTTGGTAGAGACCCCAAGGGAGTTTCCCGGATATTCTTTCTCCTTGTTGCTCTTCCCAGATATTCATGCCCACTGTCAAAAGGCTCATACTCATAAGCAACATAATCCCTACTAGCGTCATATGGTATTTTCTCTTCATAATGATCACCATCTTGTTTAAGATTTCTTTAGGTTCACTACATAAGGGCTTTGTTCTAGAATTTGCCGAGCCTCAACAGGGATGTGCAGCTTGTAGTACCCAGCTTCATCGGGGCCAGCCTGGATTTGTACACCAATTCCGCTTAGAAACTCCGTTAACTCTTCTAGATTGCCTTGCAACTGCGCAAGTTGTATGGTGAAACTCGAATTTACTAGGGCACTTGATGTCACATTGGGAAACTCAGGCAGTATGCTTTTAGGAGCAGGACCAGGGGTTGATGCCAGCCAGCAGACTAGACCTACGATGGCCAGAGCCTGGACCCCAGCCAGTGCCCAAGCCACCCGAGGCTCGTGCATTCGCTTGCGCAGACTGTTCAAGCGCTCATTCCACTGGAATGCTAACTTTTTTTGCTCCAGCCGTGTAAGTTGCGCACGGCAGCGTGTGCATATAGAAACGTGAGCCGCAACTTCGAAAGAGGTCCAATCGGAGAGCCTGCCACCTACAAGCCCGCGAGCGCGGTCTTTGGTCCAATGCATTGGACGCTCAGGAAGGCTCCCAGCAAGGTATGCCCGCAATACACGGCAAGGGGGATGGTGCTTTGGGAGGACAGTATTTTGGGGGAATTCTAGTAACACTTGGATACCCTCCCACGGCCCCATCGCTTGCCTGTTACGCGACATTGTTTGCCCCTTCGATCAACACTTCGAGTACTCTTCCCTGATCAGTCTGCTCACCCTATCCAGATTCACTACACGACCCACCAACCGCCCGATTGACCGCTCGCTGAGATACGCCCCCCTTAGCTCCTCAATCAGGCTAAGGGCCTGATCTAACCGTCTTACCTCCTTGAGGGAAAACCCATCTTCCAGTCGCTTCTCCCAAGCTGCCTTTTTGTGAACGTCCCGTTCACCGCTACGGCTAATGTTATAGAGCAAGGCCGCCACAATATTTTGCGGATTGCCCGCACGGCTTTCACTCAATCGATCCTTGGCTCGCTTGTAGGCCATGATCTCCTTGGGAAGACTTGTGAACGCTTCTGAATGAAGAGCACTCCAAAAAGCCACTTCATCCTCCTCAAAATCCTCCTGAGACAAAACCAAACTGGCCAGATACACCCGCAGCATCGTGGCCGCTAAATACTTCATCGTCATTTTAAGCCTTAAAAGGGAAGAATCGGACACTCAAGGAGGTGCTGTCACTCCCTGCCAGCATTCACTTCGAGAATTAATCGGTTCGCCTACCGGTTCTCCAGGTACTGGTAGGCTGCCCAGGCATCCACGAGGCCGCAGCCATAGATGTTATCATCGCAGGGTCTGTTAGCGCATAACGCCTCTTTTAGTGTTTCTGTAGGGAGATCTTCGTATGCACTGCGAAGCAGAGCGGCTACGCCAGCGACAATAGGAGCGGAGGCTGAGGTTCCAAAGAAGAAGTTGGAGAAGGCAGGTGAAAAGTAACCTGTCGGCGCTACCAAGTCAGGCTTAACGCGGGATGGGTCGTCTGTTGTCGGACCTTGCGAACTGGGAGGAAAATTAACCCATTTGCCGTTCTCGTCCAGACAAACACCTCCCACTGCGACAACCTCACGTGCCCCGCCGAGATTAATGATGCTGCCGTTCGCTGTATGATGCTCCATGCTTAACAGACCACCAGTGACATAGACGTACAAGTGTAGCCTTGTAGATCGCTCTACCCCGCCTTTCCCTTCGCTTTGATTGACGACGGCGACTTGATAGTTAGAGGAATGATCAATCTCATAATTACCAATGATCTCAACAGGATAGTCCCTGGCATCGGTGAATTGGTCTTTGTCATCTACCTCCTTTGGAGTTCCGTTCTGGTAAAGAATCAGAGCGAGATCTTGCGGCGGTAGTCCATGCCAAGGCCATCCATCCCAGGTAAGAGCCACAGTCAATAGAGCGCTCGTACCCTGTGCTACTGTTTCGACGCGGATGTCAAGAAAATCCCGATCTTGCATATTCACAGACTCAGGAGAAAAGTCATGATAGTTATTATCATTTTCGTCACGGAAAGTAGCTCCATAAAAGGCTGAATCTGTATACTCCCCTTCTGCGCTGTTTCCGATCGCATAGCAGTAGAGGATATCCCGTGCCTGCACCGCGCTATCCGCCCACTGAGCAAGCAACCCCATACCATCGTTCATATCAAATGGGACCGGGCTTTCTATCGACTCAGAGATGACGTCTAGAGTGATCGTCTTCCCGTTCAATTCCAGTCCGTTGTCTGAGATGAGCTCCCATAATGCTGCTCTATCCAGCAGTGTCGGCGCTGCGAACAAGTAATACTCGGCTTTCGGGGCGATCGCGGCGATGGCACGAGCGCACGCCGCTCCATGCTGAAACCCTTCTGTTGCTCTGACCTCCTCAGGGATTTCCTCGGGGTCAAATGTGGCAAGATATGGAAAGGCAAGTGATTGGGGAATGAGGTAGCCAGCTTTGCAGTAATGCACTCTTTCCGGTTCCAGATAGTTGGCCAATGCGCCAGTGAATCCATAGTCGATTACCCCGATATTCACTCGCTCTCCATAGATCTTTTTCTCATCGCGCAGTTTATCCACCCTGGTATCTTCAATGACTTGGTGAATATCCGTGGGGTGATACCTACTAATGCGGTTGGGGAGTGGCTCCAGTGCCACGCCGACCCAAGACAACTCCTCACTACCCGGGCGTAGGGCTGCAAACGCCGAAAGAGGTCCACAAACACTTACCAATTCTCCGACAGCAGCCTTTACTTTAAGTCCTAGAGAATTTATCTCGGCGACACGCTCTTCCGTCAACTGTCCATCGACCAAAAAGAGAAGCTCAACTTCCTCTTCTTCTGCCCCAAACGCTTTAAACGCGCCCACCTCTTCCCACTGCAGAAGGTCCTGATAGGTAGACCCGGGGAGCCGTCCTGACCCGGCTAGTGCTCCCAGAGAGAATATCCCCAGCAATGCTACGGCCAACACAGCGCAACCCAGATTATGCTTCTTCATTCTCGTTTCCTCCTTACTTATTTTTGATTCCTGTTAGGAGCAATCCAAGCATACAGCTCTTTCGCCGTTATTTAGACACTGAAAAATAGGATCTCGTACACTTCCGATTTTCTCCTGCCGCAGCCCTTGTGATGCGTATACTTAACGTGCTTTCTTGAACCATGCTTCTACAGGACCGATCCCTGAAATCGTATTCGAGTTTGCAAAGTTTGCGATGTTTTCTTGGGCAGCCGCTAGATAGAGTGGACTTACTATGAAGATCAAGTCTTGATGCTCTGTGAATACCTCTTGAAACTCCGCCAAGAGTTGCCTGCGCACTGTTTCATCGGTTTCAGTGGCCTGGGTGTGAAGTATCTCGTCGATCTTGCGCTGGTGGGCAGGTGGATTTTCCTCGATCCCATCGGACATACGATAAAAGTGGAAATTACCATCAGAGCTAAAGACGATGGTATCGCTGTTGGGATCGATCGTGGTTCCGCCCCAGCCCCAAAATGTCGCTTCGTAAGTTCCACCACCTATGCCCGCCAGTGCTTTGTATATTTCATCAGTGTTGGATGATTTTATCGTCGTTTTAATGCCGATCTTTTCCAAATCGCTTTTGATGTCACCACATATTGCTTTCTGCTGACCCCACCCCGTCATGATCTCGAACTCAAGATCACGGCCATCGGGGAGCTCTCGGATGCCATCTTCATCAATGTCGGTTAAACCAAGCTCATTGAGTAATTCTCTTGCCCTATCCAAATTAAACTCGTACCTTATGACTGCATCTTGAGTGTGGAATAGAGACGATTTATAGATCGGGCCATATTGAGCGACTGCATACCCCAAGAACCGCTTCTCAACAATGCTCTCCCTGTCGATTGCGTGTGATATGGCTCTTCGGAACCGGGCGTCGCAAAAGATCTCCTGAAGATCCTCATCGGCCACATCTTGGTTCAAGGCAAAATAGTAGTAAGCCAGCTGAGGGCTTCCAACGACTATCTGGATACCCTCCTCATCCGCTTTTCCTTCTAAATCCTCCATATCACGGCAGCTAAGCCGAAGAGTGTCTATGTTCTTGGCTATTAGGGAGTAGTAAGGATTGTCAGGAAACATCACTGTGTACTTGCCTGCGTATGGCAAGCGGTTCCCGAGCGTATCTACCTTCCAGTAGAATGGATTGCGCTCCAAGACCACTGATTCGCTTGAGGCACTTTGTACAGCCTTAAGCTCAAAGGCTCCCAATCCAGCTATCTCATTAGGAGGGGTCTCTATTGTCCAGACCTTTTCAAAGCCAACTTCGTTTGCCTTTGCAGTCACGCGGTGCTCAGGTAATATAGGCACATCAAGCATTCTTAGCAAAGGGGCAAAAGGCCGTCTTAAATGGAACCGAACCGTCCGGTCGTCCAATGTCTCAACGCTTTCTATAATGATCTCATTTCCAATTTTGAATCTGTCAGGTCCATAGTCATTTGTGATGTTGGCCTCAGGATTTAGGATGATATCTTCGAAGGTGAATACAACGTCCCGCGCTGTAAGTTTCTCCCCATCGGAGAAATAGAGATCCCGGAGGAAAAAGGTGTATAAGGTGGAATCGGGCGAGACTTCCCATGTCTCTGCTACAGCGGGTTCAACATCGAGAGTGACTGGGTTTGTCTCCGTCAGCCCTGCGTGCAGGAGGTTGACGGTTAACGCAGTGGATGTGTTCGTCATAGTGTATGGATTGAAAGACTCCGGTCTACCTCCTGCTACAACGAACCGTTGAGAATCGAGAAGATCATCTGCGGAAGGAGACTCGAGAATGATAGAATCGCTAACTACTTTAGGATTCATTTGCAGCTTTGCCTTCTTGATCTTTGTTTGCCACGTAACGGAAGCCTGGCGGTCTAGCTCGACGGCCAGCCTATACCTTACAATCGCCTCATTTCCAAACCCGTTATCACAATAGATATCGCCCAGCAGGGACTGCGAAATTTGTATCGTACTCCATAGAGTCTCACTGGCGACAATTTGCTCTCCCGATTCCAGTTGTTTTACCTCCTCTTCGATCGCCGCGAGCTTTTCGAAGGCATTGTGGGTACGAACTGCTTCTCGCAATGTTGCCTCATCTAATGCAGGCGTGACCTTTAAGGGAAAGTGGTCCTTCTGATTATTGACCACTATATTGTGGAGCAAAAGATTCTCGAGAGGCCAATCTCCCGCATCATCCAATCCGATCTGGTTGGTGGCGATTACATTCCCGTTAATCCTAATATCAGTCGCGGGGCCTTCCGACTCGATGGCAACTTTTATCCCGGCCCCCATGTTGCAAAGGACTGTATTGCTGGAGATGGAGACGGATGGTTTCGACATAATGACATTAATGCCGTTGCGTCCGTTGCCGATGACGTAGTTTTCATTGATCTGCCCGTTGGAATCGTTTATCAGGATTCCATCATTATTTTTTATGATATTATTATTTGTAATAATCATCTCTCGTACCTCTGAGAGGCGAATGCCTTCAAGGTCATTGTCCAAGATGTCGTTTCCCATGAT
>CAZQDF010000023.1:6583-7849 GCA_964592065.1 uncultured Dehalococcoidales bacterium
CCTCTGAGAGGCGAATGCCTTCAAGGTCATTGTCCAAGATGTCGTTTCCCATGATAGTCCCCGTTGATCCATCGCCCAGCTCTATCCCTCTGCCGTAGAGGGTCTGAGTTTCACTAGTCCTCGAGTGGTTCGAAACGATTTTATTGTTTGACACTTCGACATGAGAAGAGAAACCGAGAATCCCGGGTCCAACGTTTTGAGAAATGACATTATCCGATATGCTTACCTGCGAGGAGCGCAATAAGATGCCGTATTGCCCATTGCCCGTTATCTCATTGTCAGAGATAGTTGTCTCAGTTGACTCTGAGGAGTAGATTCCTTGAAGGTCATTGTCCGAGATTGTGTTTCCCGTGACAGTCCCCATTGATTCATCGTCCAGCTCAATTCCCCTGCCGTAGAGGGTCTGAGTTCCGCTGGTGCCTGAGTGGTTCGAGAAGATGTCGTTGTCTGTTATGTACACATCTGCAGATTTGCCGAGGATCCCGGGCCCAACGTTTTGTGATATCGTATTGTTGGCTATGTCTGCGGTGGACGAACTTACGGAGATGCCAAATCTTGCATTACCCGTAATTTCGTTGCCAGTGATCGTGGCGTCAGAGCCAGAGACAACCCAGATACCATACCGCTTATTATCCGAGATCAAGTTGTCTGATGAAACAACACTAGAGGAGTCAACGGCGATGCCATCTCTGCCGTTATTGATTAGCTCATTCCAGTCGATTATCGCAACAGTAGAGTCTGATTCTGCGTACAGTCCATCCCGAGCATTTCTAGCAATCTCGTTAGAGCCTGTGATTTTTACGCTGGACGAAGAGAGATGGATGCCGACTTGCCTGTTGTCGGTGATCCTGTTGCCGTGCATGATATCTGTTTGAGAAGCATTGATATATATTCCGCAGTTTTCGTTTCCCATGATCTCATTTTTGTTAATTATCTCAACTGTTGAATTATCGGCCACGTAAATGCCGTTATCACCGTTATTCAAGATCTCGCTGTTGTCTATGGTTACAGTTGAGAAAACGACATAGATTCCCGAAACCTTGTTGTCAACAATTAGGTTGCCTTGCAGCGTAGCCTCAGAGTTATCTATCTTAACCCCACTCATGCCGTTTCCCGAGATCTGGTTGTTAGCAAGAACTACACGAGCCGTCGCTTCGATAAGTATTCCATAACCGGGATTGCCCGAGATTGTGCAATTCTGTACCGAGGCAGATACATTTCCCTGTACGTGAAGGCCGTGAGGGCAAATTCCTATGTCCGCATTCG
>CAZQDF010000023.1:7949-11471 GCA_964592065.1 uncultured Dehalococcoidales bacterium
GATACATTTCCCTGTACGTGAAGGCCGTGAGGGCAAATTCCTATGTCCGCATTCGCACAAGAATCGGCTTCGGAATATTCCTTAGCTTCAGTAAGTTCCAGTCCGTCAAGATGAACGTCGATACCAGAGTCGCTGCTGATGTAGATCACTGGGCGGCCTACCTCGTTCTTTCCCTTAATGACGGTCTGCTCTTGGCCAGCGCCCTCAAGGAATAGCGATCTACTTATATGGAGGTTCTCGACGTATTCTCCCGGGGCGATTGTAATAGTGTCGATTTGGGCGCTATCGATCGCCGCTTGAATCGTTGGGAACTCGTCCGGAACGGTACATGGAATGGGATCAACAATGAGGCTGCACGTCTGCACGTTGTTTGTCTCGTCCCGCTCCGTCACATCGTTTCGGTCATCGGCGACGACGCCCAGGTACAACGACCCAACCTGCAAGTTGTTCTTGTCTAATAAATCCTGTGTCAACACGACTGAGACCTGTTCGGTGAATGAAGCGCCACTGGCTAAGTTACTTTGCTCCTTGGAAGCGAGCAAGAGAGCCTTCTCCTCTGTGCCTATCACTGTGCTCTCGGAGAGGTAAATACCGGTCCGGAAGGGGCCGGAGTCCGTTTCCCCAGTATTTTGTACTTTATATGGCACATTGAGGCTTTCCCCAACGCGGAGGTGTTCTGGGGGCGGTTCCAGTAAGGACGCAACCAAGTCCACTTCCGGCTGCTTGATAACCAGAGGTTCCTTTTTGGTGTTGCTTGTGTGTCCGTGATCGTCTGAGAGAGTGACCCTCACAGTTACTCCATCGGTACTCACTGTTTCAGGTGGCACGTAGAATTCCTGGCGTTCATATTCGCGGCCTGACAGAACTAAATTGACCTCCCCTTCCGGGGTAACAGTCGCTTCGATGAGAAACGCGAACACCCCCTTTAGTTGGCCGTAGACCGGATTGTTCGCACTGGGATAGTCTCGAAGACTCAACGACCAAGGTTCTCCCTGAGCGCCGATTAATTCCACTGTGGCATTTGTGATGTCCCCGTCAAGGTCTTCGAAGCCAACACTGGCGGTGCTCTTGCTACCTATGGTGGTCCCGGGAATAGTGAGGAACCTGATGGCCGGCGGATGGGGAAAAGGATCTATTGCCGGGAAGGAGGGGGCCTCTATAGGCTCGCCACTCGTTTTTCCCCAGGCGTCCTCCAACTGCACTTTAAGAATAATCTTTTCTTGTGGCGTCTTTGTTGAGATGAGGTACTTAAGCTCTCCTTCCATCTTTCTGTATTGTCCCTGGGGCGCCGCGAGAATCTTGACCTCATCCCCTTCCTTCATTACCACATCCTCATCCCCTTCCTTCATTACCACGTCCTCGCCTTTCTTCAGTTCGATGTACGCCGCTACCACATCGGCGTTTAGATCACGGAAGTCAATTTTCCCTTCACAGTAATTGCCATCCGCCTTAACCTCAGGAGGTGGTAACGAAGTGATCTCAGGGGCGTAGGGAGGCAAGATGTCTACCCCGATAATTGATGTAATGGCAACATTGATAGGGATAAAGAAGTTGTACTTCGGGTCCCATGTGCCAGGAGCATAGCCGACGACGTTGACCCCAACGACTCTGCATTCTTCATCCATCACCGGGCTGCCGCTGCAGCCAGGGAATGAGCCAGCGGAAAACTGGGTCAAGCCACAATATGTATCTGTGCCGACATTCACAGATGCATCAGAGCGGGTTACCTCACCTTTAGCTCCCGTCGGGCTGCCGATCTCTTGTTCGGGCGCCGAATTAACCAATATGTCCGGATATCCAAGAGAGTGTACACAATCATACATCTCTAACTGGTCAGAATCCCCAAGCCACATAATAGGATGTTCCTGTACATCCACCTTGAGTAACGCAAGGTCCTTTGGTTGCTCCTTAACTTCGTAGATCCATTTTACGTCAGTGGGCTTTGTCTTCTCGCCATTGGGTAGCCGAACCATGATGTTATCCCTAACCTTGTCTTTATCACGATTGAGGATGACGTGAGCATTTGTCAGGATGTATCCGTTGGGGGAAAAGAAGAAACCAGTTCCTTGATATGTGTCACCATCCCAGATGGTAATGATGGCCCTCAGCAGTTCGTCATCAACGCATTCAAATTCAGAACAGATCGTTAGACAAGAAAAACCAAGGACCAGAGTGAAGAGTAGCAGAAGTCCCAATACGCTCTTTCGAGGGCTCCAAGCTGTATCCCTGGCCATACTTTAGGTATCCTCCTCCCAGGCGAGGTTTGGTGGTTTCCCATTGCGCGACGCCGCGCGGTGAGCAGCGGTTACATCAGCAATGTTGCCACCAAAGGTTCTTGAGCCTACGGTACGGGCCTCCGCACAGCGAGGAAGAAGCCCGGAATTGAAGCACGAAGAACGCGACTTAACACAAACACATTCGATGGTCGAACTATGCCACTCAACTACCCCCCTGGTTTTCCCACTATAACACAAAGAAGCAACACAGTAAAGTGTAGAGAGAATATTAACTTCAACTGCCTGCTACATGCAAATTGCCACACTATCTATTCAAGTCTTGACTCAGTCAACCCCGTAGATGTCCTTAATCGCATCGACATTGTCCGACAATCCCATAACGGCGTTCAGGAACCCCCTTAGAGCCTCCTCTCCTTCTATCTTTACTAATAGAATAGAAAGATCTATGTTGGTCGCTGCTTGTTTAACCTCTTCCAGACATTGAACCATATCTGGCGGTGCATGTTCACGCAAGGCGTCGATAAATTCTTGAACCTGGTTAGATAATATAGTACAGTCAACTAATGCATCATATATTATCTTCTCATCTTCCAGTAAAGCCCCTAGCCTAAGCTCAAGCCCTGCAAGTTCAAGTTTGCCACACCATTCACCCATGCGGAACGTCTCACGGCCTACATCTCCACCGTTGTCTTCTGCGTAAGCAACCAAGGCAACACGGACATCTGTTTTGTCTGCGGTGCCTGTCTCCCAGTGTGCCAGTGCAGAGCGAAGAGCAAAAGGCTGACTTCCAGGTATGAGATTGCAGAGGTCAGTGATCTCCTTTGCCTCGTCGGCACGATCAAACCAATAGCCTACCTGAAACCATGTCTCCTGGATCCCTGGCGTTTGGGCTAGGGCCATGCTTCCAATAAACACCAATAATATAACTAACGCTGCAACCTTGCTTTTCCCCACCATCCACCTCCTAGCTCCGATCACAGATGGCGCGTATTTTTGTGTTTCGCTTCTAAATACTAACTACCTCCTTCTAAAATCATTATAGGGTAAAAACGCAAGTCGTGCAATTTTTGGTAGCCTGATCGACAACTTTTTCTACCGCTATATAGAAAGTGCCAAGATCCTTTAGGAAAGCAGGGCGTATAATTCATGACTTCTTAATCGCTGAACTGAAACTGACCGAGAACCTCAGAAGCATTTCTCATGATTCTCGGCAGTTAATGGTCCGGAAATGACCTACTGAAACCAAGCACCGCGGAATCGCAGGGCTTTTGACTCCCACGTATGG
>CAZQDF010000024.1:0-11306 GCA_964592065.1 uncultured Dehalococcoidales bacterium
CCACGTCTCTAAAACAACCCACTTTGGATGATGTATTTCTGCATCTTACTGGAAAGGGGTTAAGGGAATGAGATTCGCGGAATTGGCTAAGAGAAACTTCAAGGAGATGTGCCGGGACCCTCTATCCATGGGTCTCGAAATAGGGATTCCCGCAGGTTTTCTGGTTATGTTCTGGGCTCTTGGTCGGAGTATGGGAGACGAAAGCTTTCTCATTCCTGCCATGTTAGTACCTGGAATAGTGGTCTTTGGTTTTGTTTTCTTATTAATGTTTTCAGCCGTGGTGCTCGCTAAAGATAGGGAAAGCGCACTTTTGTCAAGGCTCCTCACCGCCCCACTAAAGCCGCGTGACTTCATTCTGTCCTACTCCTTGCCTTACATCCCGGTTATTATCCTTCAGATGGCGCTGTGCTTTGGCATAGGGACTTTGCTTGGACTTGAGATGCTTGGAAATGCAGGTCTCATTTTTCTCGTCCTTCTCGTCATGGGGATATGCTGTGTGGAACTGGGGATGATTCTGGGACTGCTTTTTACCGTGAATCAAGTGTCGGGCGTTGGCTCAGCAATAATAACCCTCGTAGCGTTACTCGGAGGAATCTGGATAGACTTAGAAACGATAGGAGGCGTGTTCTACAGCATAGGGAATGCTCTTCCCTTTGCCCATGCTATTGATGGAGCAAGAGATGTTATGATGGGGGCTGGTTTCAGTGACATTGCCACAGATTTCTACTGGGTTCTTGGCTATACCTTAGTGTTCTTTGTTTTGGGTATTTTCCTGTTCAGGCGTAGGATGGTGGAATGAATAAAATTGATAACACACTTAGTAGATAAGAGAGAATAATGGCAGAACTGGAAGCAGAAATTGCCCGGCTAATAAGAGAATACCAGGCCAAAACAGGAAAGTCTTTGACCATCGGCGCAGTTGAGTCGGCTACCGGTGGCAGGATAGCTGATAGGATGACTAATGTCCCCGGTAGCTCGGATTACTTCAAAGGCTCTGTAGTAGCTTACAGCAACGAAGTAAAAATCGCCTTGCTTGGGGTAAAAAAGGTGACCCTTGAAAATTATGGAGCCGTGAGCGAGCAAACAGCTATGGAGATGGCTCAAGGTGGCAGGAAGCTCTTGGATGTAGAGGTGTGCATCTCTGATACCGGAATCGCTGGTCCCTCAGGTGGCAGTCCTGAAAAGCCTGTGGGGCTGTTTTATATTGGCTTGGCAACTGAGCATGGGAGCTCAAGCCAAAAACATATCTTTCGTGGGAATCGAGAAGAGAACAAGCAGAGTGCAGCCGAGGCAGCGCTAAATGTGCTAAAGCAATACTTGCGACAACGGAGTAGGCAGTCCAGTGAAATTTAACCGCTTCAGGACTTAAGCTATGATGGAAATTATTCTAGCTAGGCATGGAGAAACCGAATGGAATGTGGAGGAAGTATATAGAGGGAGAATTGACGTAAATCTGGATGAGGCAGGTGTTAAACAAGCGGAGCTGCTGGGCGAGTATTTGAGCAATTTAGAATTAGATGCTATCTATTCCAGTCCGTTGCGACGGGCCTTAGACACGGCGAATTTAATTGCTCAATACCAGAAAGCTGGCGTACAAGTCAGTAATGGCCTTATGGATTTGGATTGCGGGGAATGGCAGGGTTTGCCCGAACGAGAGGTGAAGAAGCTATACCAAGCTCTTCATAGAGAATGGCATGCTAACCCCGACCGGGTAAAAATGCCTGGCGGAGAAAGTTTGGCTGATGTGAGAGACAGGGCTGTTGGCGTAATTGATGACGTAATTTCCAAATATAGGGGAAGCGTGGTATTGGTGTCTCATCGGGTTGTGAATAAGGTTTTGATATGTTCTTTACTGGGGCTAAGTAACGCACATTTTTGGAATATCAAACAGGATGTAGGTGGAATCACAACCTTCACTTATACAGGCGGTCGTTTTGTCCTGACCAAGCATAATGACACTTCGTACTTGAAAGGAATGCAAAAATACGTGCTAAGCGATTTTTGAAAGACTGCCGAAAATCTGGTAGCAAATGAGGTATAATTAGCAACGATAAAAGGTTATCATGGCGATATTTGATTTAAGTGAGATAAGATCGCTGGCAAAGACGGACTTTACGGAAGCTTGGATGTCCACAGCAAAGCTTATTCCTACTCACACCAAGCTCTCTTTAGATAGGAAAGGCAAGCCGCACCTTCTGCGGGAATCAATCCAAAAATCCCGGGACATCTTGCTAAACCTCGGTTTTGATGAAGTGGAGAATCTTACAATCTTGTCTGACATCGATGTGGTCAAGCAGTATGGGCCGGAAGCCCGGCTTATTCTCGACAGAGCTTTTTACCTAGCCGAATTGCCTCGCCCTGATATAGGGCTCTCTGCTAAAAGGGTAGCCCAGGCAAAGAAGATAGCAGGGGAAATTGAAATTGAAGGACTGCAATCTATTTTGAGGAGTTATAAGCGAGGCGAAATTGAGGCAGATGACCTGGTTGAAGAGCTTGTTCTTAAATTAAGCATCACTGACCAGCAAGCTACTGGACTTTTGGACAAGGTTTTCCCCGAAGTAAAGAAGCTACATCCTATCCCTTCTGACAAGACCTTGAGAAGTCACATGACAGCTACATGGTTCCATACCCTAGCAGCGTTGCAGGATAAAGCTAGCTTTCCCCTTGCCCTATTTTCCGTGGGACCTCGATATCGCAATGAACAAAGAGAGGACGCTCACCATTTGCGAGTTCATCACTCGGCATCAATCGTGATAATGGACCCTGAGATGTCTTTGGATGCAGGAAGGGAAATAACCGAAGAAATTATGAAACAATATGGTTTCTCGGAAACAAAATTTGAGATAAAGACAGCCACGTCTAAGTACTACGCGCCGAGGCAGGAGCAAGAGGTCTTCGTCCGTCATGGTGGCGATTGGCTAGAGGTTGCTGATATCGGGATGTATTCTCCCATAGCTTTGGCAAATTTCGATATCAGATATCCTGTGTTTAATGCCGGCTTTGGAATTGAGCGCTTAGCAATGATCCTGTATGGGATAGATGATGTGAGGAAACTGGCGTATCCTCAATTTTCCATAGCTGAGTACTCTGATGAGGAGATAGTTAAGTCCATTACCTATATAGCAAGCCCTAAGACTGCTAGAGGAAGGAAAATAGCCAAGGCGATAGAGGAAGTTGCACAGAGATACAAAGATGAGATTGCTCCATGTGAGTTTCTGGCTTGGAAAGATGAGTCTATTGAGGTGAGGGTGATAGAAAATGAAGCAGGCAAGAGATTAATTGGTCCTGCAGGATTCAATGAGATTTGTGTTGCTGAGGGCACTATTTATAGTGATATTGTGAAGTCGGGAACATATACAGGGGTGAATTATATGCGGGCCATAGCGATGGGAGCTGCAGCTTCGATAGAAAGCAGCGACGATGACTTAACTTATCAGGTGAAAACAGTAAAACATCTCTCCGACCTCAATTTGCAGATACCTGATTACATCCGCCAGCACATAGAGAGCAAGCAAAAGAAAATAGGAGTCGGTGGTGCTGTTTTTGTGACCATAAAATCCCAGTTTGTAAAGGGGAAACGTGGTGAAACAAATAGGGAATAAGTCATTACAGAAACTGGCTAATCTACATAGACAGCATAAGGAGCTTATAAACCTTATGCCGCTACAAACAGGAAGCATACTTACTGAGGATGCTAAAAAGGCTTTGGGAGAATTTGGAGATGGCTATTCAATATGTGATTTTTGCCTTGGTGATTTGTGCGATATAACAAATCCTCCTGTCAGAGAGTTCGTCCATGAGCTCTTACCTGAGTTCTTAGGCTGTGAAGTTGCCACCTTAACTTATGGAGCGAGAGATGGCATATTCATAGTGATGCACTCCCTGGCAGAATCAGGAGACTCGGTTATTGTTGATGGTAACAGGCACTATACTACGGTCGTTGCTGCTGAAAGAGCAGGCTTAGATGTAATTGAGGTAGCTTCCTCTGGTTATCCTGAATACAGGATTGACGTCAATGCTTACATACCACTCATAAAGAAGTACAATCCTAAATTAATTCTGCTGACTTATCCTGACGGTAATTATGGAAATCTTCCTGATGCCAAAAGGCTGGGGGAAATTGCCCAAGAATATGATATTCCCTATATTGTTAATGGGGCATACGCGGTAGGCAGAATGCCTGTAAGCATGGAAGACTTGGGCGCTGATTTCATCATTGGTAGCGGGCATAAAAGCATGGCCTCTGCTGGTCCTTCTGGGGTACTGGGGATGAGGGGGAAATGGGAGAGTAAGGTATTGAGAAAATCTCAAGCATACGACAACAAGGAGATTGAGCTTCTTGGCTGCAGCTTAAGAGGTGTCCCTTTGATAACGCTGATGGCTTCCTTTCCCAGTGTTGCGGAAAGAGTTCAGGATTGGGACGAGCAGGTATCAAAAGCTCAGTGGTTTTCTGGTGAGCTAGAAAAATTGGGGTTTCGCCAGTTAGGTGAAATCCCACATAGGCACGATTTACTACACTTTGAAACGCCAGCGCTTTACGATATTTCCAAACACGTTCGAGAGAGGGGATATTTTCTATACAAGGAGCTGAAAGAAAGAGGCATTTGGGGACCACAGCCGGGATTAACGAAAAATTTTAAAGTTTCTACCTTTGCCGCCGATAAAGAACAGCTAGATTTTGTTATAGATTCCTTTAAGGCTATCTTAAGCAAGTATAGCTGAAGCGGAAATCTTAGATTCAAAACACCAAATTTAAAAGACTTAAAGGTTGAAGATTGTTTTTCAGGAATTACTATTTAGGATTTAAGCAAGTTCTTTAATTTACCCGTGGTCTAAGCAGTTGCCGGGAAATAACACTATGCCTCTGGACATTGAGACTTTTTAATTGTTGGAAACATGCTTGAAATGGAGCCAAGGTAATATTATCTATTTTCATAAGCAAAGCATCTTCACCATTGTCTGAATAGTAATTATGACGTCTCCCCACTAGCTGAAACCCATATTTCTTATAAAGAGCTTGAGCTACCTCATTGGAAGCCCGTACTTCTAAAGTGACCGCGTTAGCATTTAATTGTGTAGCTAGCTCAATAATCGAAATGAGCAATCCTTCACCTACGCCGATTCGACGATAATCACTTCTTACAGCAATAGCAATAATGTGTGCCTCTTTTAGCATTAGCCAAAAACCAGCAAAACCAATAATGCACTCTGTTGCATACCTCTCCTCATTTTGGGGAGGATTAAAGCCAAAAAGTCGTTTGAACCAAGGTAGTTGTTGCGCATCATCTTGATTTAGTTTCGAGATAAATTCCTTTTTCATGCAAGCTGTTGCATAACGAGCTAATGGATTGACAAGGTCTCGCTTGTATGAAGCATAAGAGCGAAACATCCACTCGCTGGAGAAGGCCTCACGGTCTATTTCAGCTACCTGAGCAATATCCCCATCTTTCATGGGGCGAATAATATAAGTAGCCTTTTGCATTGTTTTTCAATTTTACCATGACAGGTGACGCCGGGTATACTGCCTCAAAGGGTTAGTTTGTGGCTTTAACTCACAAACTGGGATTGTATTTTTAAGTTAGATTTGTCTTAGGCAAAGGCATAATGATAAAGTTTTAGACATGGAAGACTTACCCAGTCTACGTGTCCAGTTGGCCCCACGTCATCCTAAGGGATTAACCCTGTCAAATCCTGTTATGATAGCTTCTGGCATGCTTGGTTATGGCACGGAATACAGCGAGCTTATTGATATACAAAAGCTGGGAGCCATTGTCTGCAAAGGAACTACTCTTATGCCGAGAGCAGGTAGCCCTCAACCGCGGCTGGTAGAAACTGCGAGTGGCTTGCTTAATTCTGTAGGTCTAGAAAACATCGGTGTTGATGCATTGATTAGGGATAAAGCACCTATATGGGCAAAGTGGCAAGTTCCGGTCGTCGTTAATGTCGCTGGGGAAACGATAGATGAATATGTTGGTGTGGCAAACAAGTTAGAAGGTGTATCAGGGATAAGCGGCATTGAACTAAATATTAGTTGCCCCAATATTTCAACAGGAGGAATAGAGTTTGGAGTAGATCCCAAACTTGCTACCCAAGTCACCTCAGCGGTCAAAGCTGCAACCAGTTTACCAGTTATCGTTAAGCTGAGCCCTAATGTGACTGATATCAAGGAAATTGCTTTAGAGGTAGAAAAGGCTGGAGCTGATGCCATATCTTTGATTAATACGATGAAAGGAATGGTAATTGACATAAATGAAAGAAAGTCTTGCTTAGGATGTATTATAGGTGGACTCTCTGGTCCCGCTATAAAACCTATAGCGCTTTATATGGTATATGAAGTGGCTAGAAATGTTCATATTCCAGTGATAGGTTGCGGTGGCATCGTTTGTGCTGAAGATGCCTTGGGGTTTATCATGTGCGGGGCTAGTGCAGTGCAGGTTGGTACAGCTAATCTAACTAATCCCCACGTTGGCCTTAGCATATTGGAAGGGATAGCGCACTTCATGAAGGACAAAGGGATTAGGGATCTAATTGACCTCATTGGTATCGCTTAGAATAATCCCATGTAGGCTTTCTATTTGGCAGCCAATTCCTTTTGAATAAAGTCGATGATATCGTGAGTTGGAGCACCAGGACCAAAAACAGCTTTTATGCCTATTTGTTGTAAAGTTGGGATATCATCCTCAGGTATTATTCCTCCTGCGATAACCAACGCGTCGCCCCTTCCTTTTTCCCTTAAGCCTTCTACAACCAGAGGGAAGAGCTCTGAATGAGCTCCGGACAAGATACTCAACCCAACAACGTCCACATCCTCTTGAACAGCTGCCTCCACGATCATATCAGGAGTTTGTCGGATGCCAGTATAAATTACCTCCATACCAGCATCTCGCAGAGCCCTAGCTACAACCTTGGCACCACGATCATGCCCATCCAGCCCCGGCTTGGCTACAAGAACGCGGATTTTGCCTTCCTTATGCATATCTTTAACCCCCTCCTAAGACATTTGGCAAAGTTCAGCAAGCACACCCTTGGTTGATTTGGGGTGGATAAAGGCGACCATACCCTCTACACCGTGACGGGCCTTTTTATCAATTAATTCCACGCCCTTGCTAGCTAAGGAAGCAAGTTCCGGGTCAATCTCATCAACTTCAAAACAAATATGGTGCACACCCTCACCTCTCTTCTCTAAGGTTGCAGCTATTCTTGTATCAGGAAGCGGCTCTAAGAGTTCGAGCTTAACGCCAGCGGGAAAGCTAAGCATCCCCACTTTCACTCCTTGCTCTGCCACAGTTTTAACCTCATCTAATGTGGCACCAAATAAATCTCCATAAAGTTTAGCAGCTTCATCTAAGCTCTTGACCAAAAGGCCTATATGCGCAATTCCTTTGACCATGTTTAATTTAACCTCCTTTATTATTTTTTAGAAAGCTAAAAATTCCTTCTGAGTGCCGAAAACCTGGCGCAACACATCACACATTTCACCCAGAGTAGCATAAGCTTCCACACACTCGAGAAAAGCTGGCATAGTATTATCTTCGCTATAAGCTACTTCTTCTAAGCGTTTCAGCGTTTGATTGACTTTATTGCTGTCCCTTTCCTTCTTAACTTGTGCTGTTCTTCCTCTTTGTCTTTTTTCTACCTCAGGATTGACTCGAAGCAGGCCTGTTATTTTAGGATAGGGGGAAAGGAACTTGTTTACTCCCACCACGGTGCGCCTACTATCCTCAACCTCTCTTGCGTAGCGATAAGATGAATCTTGTATTTCTTTTTGCTGATAGCCTTGCTCGATACCAACTACGGCACCACCAAGACTATCGATCTTGGCGATATACTCACTGGCTTCCTTTTCCAGCTTGCTAGTGAGAGATTCCACGTAGTAAGAGCCACCAAGGGGATCAACGACATCAGCAACGCCGCTTTCGTGTGCCAAAAGCTGTTGAGTGCGCAAAGCAACCGTCACCGCTTCTTGAGAAGGTGTAGCATAAGCTTCATCGAAGGAATTGGTATGTAGCGATTGAGTGCCTCCTAAGACTGCTGCTAGAGCTTCCCAGGCTGTTCTAACGACATTGTTTAACGGCTGCGGCGCAGTGAGGCTGCATCCCGCAGTTTGAGTATGAAAGCGGAGCATCCAGGAACGGGGGTCCTTAGCTCCGAATCTCTCCCTCATTATCTTGGCCCAGAGACGGCGTGCTGCCCTATATTTGGCAATTTCCTCAAAAAAGCCAAGGTGGCTGCTGAAAAAGAAGGAAAGCCTGGGGGCAAAGGAGTCTACGGCCAATCCAGCATTGATCATCGCCTCTACATAGGCAATACCATCAGCTAGGGTAAAGGCAATCTCTTGAGCAGCAGTAGAACCTGCCTCTCGTATGTGATAACCACTGATGCTAATGCTGTTCCAGCGGGGGACTTCTTTGCTGCAGTAGGAAATTATATCAGTTGTCAATCTCATCGAAGGACGAGGTGGGAAGATATAAGTACCTCGGGCAATATATTCCTTAAGGACATCATTTTGGACGGTGCCGTTTAATTTACCTGGCTCAACCCCTTGTTCCTTGCCTACAGCTATATACATGGCAAGGATGGGAGCACAGGTGGAATTTATGGTCATAGAGGTACTCACTTTATCTAAAGGGATACCCTCAAAGAGTATTTCCATATCTCTGAGGCTATCTATAGCCACACCAACTTTGCCTACCTCACCCATTGCTAACGGCTGGTCTGAGTCATAACCAATCTGTGTGGGTAAGTGAAAGGCAACACTCAAACCTGTTTGGCCCTGATCCAGGAGGTAGCGGTAGCGTTTGTTAGTATCTTCAGCAGTACCAAAGCCAGCATACTGGCGCATAGTCCATAACCTACCTCGATACATACTTGGCTGAATACCTCGTGTAAAGGGATGTTCGCCTGGATAACCCAAGCCTTCGGCGTAATCAAAATCCACTAGGTCCTCTGGAGTATAGACAGTATCAACCTGAACGCCTGATATGGTATCAAATTTATCTTGTCGCTCAGGGAAGCGTTTTAATGTCGAAGCCAGAGTAGTTTCACGCCATTCTTGCTTAGTCTTACTTGCCATAGCTACCTCCTCTCAGTAAGTTGTTAGCACAAACTTATCATACAGAGATGGACAATCCTTTACATTAGCAATCTAAACTCCTCTCAATGGCTGCATTGGGAGGAGTTTAGTTACCCCTATTGCTGCTCCACGTTAGCAGGCGTAGCCCCTATTTCTTAGCAGGATTAACTCTACTTAAAAAGGGAGCCACCAAATCTATAGGTATGGGAAACAGTATAGTATTGGTTCTTTCTGTGGCGATACCAGTTAATGCCTGTAGATAACGAAGTTGCAGGGCTGCAGGCTGAGAGCCGATAATCTCGGCTGCTTGGGTCAATTTTTCTGCTGCCTGGTATTCACCTTCAGCGTGGACGACCTTGGCTCGTCTGTCTCTTTCAGCTTCAGCTTGAGCCGCCATGGCTCTCTGCATCGTTTCTGGCAATTCTACATCCTTAACCTCTACCATGCTTACCTTTATCCCCCAGGGGTTAGTGCCTTCATCAACTACCACTTGTATCTTTTCATTAAGCCTATCCCTGTGAGCCAACAATTCATCTAATTCAGATTGTCCCACGACATTTCTCAGAGTAGTCTGGGCAAGCAGCGAAGTTGCCTTTATATAATCCAGCACCTTAAGAATAGCCTCCGCGGGCTCAACGACGCGAAAATAAATCACAGCATCAACTGTAACGGTAACATTGTCCATAGTCATGCATTCTTGCTGTGGCACATCCATGGTGATTACACGAAGGTCAATCTTCCTCATACGCTCAATGAAAGGGATAAGGAAGATAAGCCCTGGACCTCTGAGGCCAACGAATCTACCTAGCCGAAAAACACCCCCTCTTTCATACTCTTGAACGATTTTGATAGCTGCGGATAGAAGTATTATTACTACTACAGCGATAACAAAATAGATAAACCAGCTCATTTCTCCTCCTTTCCTTTAGATTCTTTTGTCACCCATAATTTCAATCCCTCGACTTTGGTTATCGTCACTTCCTCATCAGGTTCTATCTTACTGCCCTCGGCAATAGCCGTCCACAATTCACCTTCAGCTAGAACTGTGCCTTTAGGGTTAAGAATTGTTTGGGCTACAGCTATTTTCCCTATCATCTCCTCAGCACCAGCAGTGAGTTTTCGTCTTTGACCTTTAACAATAGCATAAATGACAAAGATAACAAAGGCGACACCACAGATTATAGCTATAATAATTGGCCCCGTTATTTCCATTTGAGAGTTATTCTCCTAATTCTTTAGATTTTCTTGCCACCCATAATTTCAATGCTTCTACTTTAGTTATTACCACTTCCTCTCCCCGTGCTATTCTATCGTCTTGGGCCGTGGCTGTCCAGAGTTCACCTTCAGCTAGAACTGTGCCTGTGGGTGCAAGGGCTGTTTTAGCTATGGCTAGTTTACCCAGCATTCCTTCAGCACCAGTAGCCTTGCGCCGTTTCTGACCTCGAATAATAGCACCAATGACAAAGATAGCAAAGGCGGTGATGGCAGCAGTAACCCCAGCAATCAGCCCACGATTTACCTCTACTCCCGGGGTATGAGAAAATAAGATTAACGAGCCCATAACTATTGCGGCTACACCTCCGGCAGTCAATAATCCGAAGCTAGTAGTGAAATATTCGGCGATAAAAAGCCCAATAGCAAGCAAAATAAGTGCTATGCCTCCCCAGTAAGCATTGAGCACTCCCAGGGAGTAAAACGCCAGGAATAAGCTGATGCCACCAGCTACTCCAGGGAAAACCATCCCCGGATTGGAAATCTCGGTGATTAATCCTACTGTAGCCAGGGTAAACAGGATATAGGCGATATTGGGGTCACTTATAACTTGCAAGAAGCGCTCAATCCCGTTCATTTCATTCTTGGTTGTTCCAGAGCCGGTAGTGTCAATAGTGACTTCCTCGCCGTTGGCTAAAACTACTTTTCTGCCATTGATTTGGGAGATAAGGCTTTCCAGGTTATCAGCTCGTAAGTCAATAAGATTGGCTTCCAGCGCTTCGGTATCAGTAAATGATTTGCTTTCCGTTACTGCTAGTCTTGCTTCTTCTATATTGCGGCCACGCTTTTCAGCGATAGTTTCCATCCACTTAGCTGAGAACTCAACTATCTTTTTCATTTGATCTTCTGGTATTTCCTGTCCTCCACCGGCTACAGGATGGGCAGCGCCGATAGTAGTGCCTGGAGTCATAGCTGCTATATGGGCGGATAAGGTAATGAAAGTTCCTGCTGAAGCAGCCCA
>CAZQDF010000025.1:0-11228 GCA_964592065.1 uncultured Dehalococcoidales bacterium
TCAGAGGTCCAAGTCCTTTATCGGCCAGCATAAAAGCTAAATCTTTCCAGCTTTGTGCTAAACAAAATAGGTAATAAATGCCACCACTGGCACTGTGATAAGATAGATGCCCACCAAATAATTGAGAATTTTAGGGAAGACCACAATTATGATGCCGAAAATAAGGCTGATTACTCCTGCAATCAGACCTACGCTGCCAAGCATGATAGACATAATCTGTCACCTCCTATAATTGAATTGCGATATTGTGCTGCTCAAGGACAAAGGCTACTGCTCCCAGCACGCTAGAGTCATCACCCAGCAGAGCTGGCTTGATTTCAACTGCATCAGCTGATGTTCTAAACGCCCTTTTCTTAACTACCTTTATCGCTGGTTGAAGCAGCAAATCACCCATCTTGGCCACGCCCCCGCCAACTAAAATTAACTCTGGATTAAAAATGTTAACTAAATTAGCCAAGCCTACACCAAAGTAATAGGCTAGCTGAGAGATAAGCTCCTTAGCCAGTTCATCTCCTTGTTTGGCTGCAAGGAAAACGACCTTGGCATCAATCTTGCTCATATCCCCATCCACAAGTTCAATGATGGATGTTGGGACACCTTGGGTAATCTGCTTTACCGCCTCTCTGGCTAAAGCAGTGCCCGAGGCTAGAGCTTCCCAGCAGCCAATATTGCCACAGTTGCACCTGGGTCCATTTACATCAATAGTCATATGCCCGATTTCGCCAGCAACGCCACGGGAGCCGGTGTACAACTTGCCATCAGCAATGATACCTCCGCCAATGCCGGTACTCACGGTGATATAAATGAGATTAGCCACCTTCTTTCTTACTCCAAAGCACCACTCCCCCAGGGCAGCCAGAGTGGCATCATTACCTAGGTAAGTGGAGATACCAAACTTATGTTGGACGGTGTCTCTCAGGGGCACATCATGCCAGCCAGGAAGATTAGGAGAGAAGATGACCTTGCCGGCATCACTGTCTATAATGCCGGCAGCAGCTATCCCTATACCCAAAAGCTGAGACTTCAATTTGCCAGCAGAAATAGTTTTTTCAATGGTCATGAATATAGTATCTATTATGACATCAGGGTTAGTTGGAGTCGGAGTTAGGCTGTATCTGCGAGAGAGGATTTCCCCTTGAGCAGTGGCAAGAGCAACAGCAATCTTGGTGCCGCCGAGATCAACCCCTAAGATAACCTCCCCGTGCTCTGACATTGTTATTACAGCCTCTCAACTATCTGCTTATGCTACTTGAAAAGGAATTACATGGCAAGCAAATGGCAAACTTGAGCATAGCGACGCCTTCAGCTAAAATAGTAAATACCATGGTCGGATTTGAATACATGAAGAAACTCTCCCGCACCTCGCCCTCTAAAATAGTGCTTTTGATGATAGATGGGGTAGGTGGCCTGCCGCACACAGAAACTGGCAAAACGGAGCTGGAATCAGCTAAGAAACCAAATTTAGACCAGATAGCCAGAGAGTCACTTTGCGGCTTAGCTGACCCCGTGAGCCCAGGAATTACACCTGGAAGTGCGCCAGGGCATCTGGCAGTTTTCGGTTATGACCCTGTTAGATATAATGTCGGACGAGGTATCATTGAAGCATCAGGAATAGGTCTGGAGCTAAAACCAGAAGATATCGCCGCCCGGGGCAACTTCTGCACAATTGACAGCAAGGGAATCATCACTGATAGAAGGGCAGGGCGAATTTCCACAGAGAAGAGCACTGAGTTATGCCGGATGTTAAATAGAATAGACATCGATGGAGCTGAGGTCTCTGTGACGCCGGTAAAAGAACACAGATTTGTTCTCACCCTTCGAGGCAAAGGCTTATCACCTGAGCTAGCAGATTCTGACCCACAACAAGTGGGACTGGCTGCCAAAAAGATAGAGGCTTTATCCCCAGGGGCTCAGAGAACCACAGAAATCGCCAATGAATTTGTGTCACGAGCAAGGAGGCAACTAAAGGATGAAAGCGTTGCCAATATGGTGCTTCTGCGTGGCTTTTCCCACCTCCCTGACATCCCACCTATGCCTGATATCTATAAGCTGAAACCAGCAGCCATAGCTGTATATCCTATGTATCGGGGTTTAGCTAGGCTGGTAGGAATGGTGATACTGCCAGCAGGTAATAACATAATCCAACAGATACAAAGCCTCCGCCACTATTATGTTGACTACGATTTCTTTTTCATTCACTTCAAGAGTACCGATTCCAGAGGAGAGGATGGCAATTTCGAGGCTAAGGTCCAGGCCATTGAGGAACTTGATAATGCACTCCCCAGTCTGCTCAGTTTAGCCCCAGACGTCCTAGTTATCACTGGGGACCATTCTACTCCGGCATCCCTGGCTATGCATAGTTGGCATCCAGTCCCCTTTATGCTGCGCTCCAAATGGTGTCGTCCTGATGATGTCACTGAATTTTCAGAGCAGGCTTGCCTTATTAGCGGCATGGGTCGCTTTCCTGCCACAGAGATAATGCCTCTAGCTATGGCTAATGCTTTGAAACTAGACAAGTTTGGCGCCTAAGGGGCATCAGAAGTGCAGAAAACTCTAGAAGGAATAAGGGTTCTCGATTTTTCTCGCTATGTTGCCGGAGCTTACTGTGGAGCACTCTTAGCAGATATGAGAGCTGAGGTTATTAGGGTAGAAAGGCCTGGAGGTGAGACAGATAGGAAATTAGGCCCTTTTGCCCCAAACGGGGAAAGCCTCGTATGTGGAATCACCCTGGCTCGCAACAAAAAGGATGTTACTTTAAATACCCAAAGTAAAAAAGGAAGAGAAATATTAAAAGAATTGTTGAAACGAGTTGATATAGATGTCAGGGGGAATGAGTTATACTGGGTTTCCCCTGGGAATCCTCCAACGAGAGCCGCGGTTCCCTATGTTGACTTTAGCTCAGGCATTTACGGAGCCCTGGGCGCCATGTTCGCTCTGTATTATCGAGAGAAAACAGGAAAGGGCCCGATGCTCAACATCGCATTGCTTGATGCTGCTATCTCTTTATGTTGCGGGCATGGGGAGTTGCTGCCGAGTATAAATTGCTAAACTCTATACGCCCACAAATTGAAAATACTAGTTTTTATAATTATAACAATACTCACAAAACTAGAGATGGATGGCTTCTGATATATACCTTAAGCAATCCAATCTGGCAGAGATTGCTTAAGGCTATCAACCAAGAGGATTTAGCCCAAGATTCCAGATTCAAAGATGATATAGCTCGGTGGCAAAACAGAGATGTTCTTGACCCTATAGTTAGTGAATGGGTATCTCAACACACCGTCAAGGACGTGCTCGACCTTCTCGAGAAAGCGCATGTGCCCTGTGGACCGGTGAATGACATCTCAGCAGTAGTTGATGACCCTCAAGTGAGAGCCCGGAAGGCAATCGAGGATGTCGCCTTTCCTGGCGTTGGGCCTGTGCCTCTCAGCGGTGTTGTCAGAAAGCTCTCCAAGAGCCCTGGCAAAATAGAAAAACGAAGCTCTTTTTATAGGCGAACACAACGGGGAAATATATTGCAAACTTTTGAACCTCAATTTGGAGGAACTTCAACAGCTTAAACAGGAAGGTGTTATCTAGATTGGAGGTGACCCTCACTCTAACCCCTTCCCTTAAAGAGAAGGAAGAGATTATTTTGGTGCCCCGAGAGTAAAGGCCAGAGATCCTTCGCTCTGTTGATTACTCGCTTCACTCAGAATGACATTATTTGAAGGTTTAACTTCCCTCCCCGGGTTGAGTCGTTCCCGCTAAACCTTCTTGCTTTAGAGTCTCCATAAGGCGAGCGGCCCTGGGATAGCCAATACGAAGGCGACGTTGTAAGAAAGAAGTAGAGATATGTTCATGTTCTTGTGCTAAGCGTCTTGCCTCTTCTAGAAGAGAATCAGGGATAGCCATTCTTTGACTTAAGGAGGCAAGCTCAGCTAGCTCATCAAAATTGATAGAGTCTGTCATTTGCCTCTGATTCCCCCAGAAATATACTAACCTCTCTATTTCAGTATCAGAAACGAAGCTTCCTTGAAGGCGCTTAGGCTTGCTAGCTTCAGTAGGCATATAAAGCATATCCCCCCTACCCAGCAATTTCTCCGCACCTACTGCGTCAAGGATAGTCCTGGAATCCACTTGGGAGGTGACAGCGAAGCTGATACGGGTAGGGAAATTAGCTTTAATAAGCCCGGTAACCACATCTACTGAAGGACGTTGCGTAGCTACAATAAGATGAATGCCAGTAGCCCGAGCCAATTGAGCTAGGCGACAAAGTGTATGCTCCACTTCATCAAATGCTGCCATCATTAAATCAGCCAGCTCGTCAATGATCAGCACCAAATATGGCAACCCATCCCCAAGTGAGCGGTCTTTGTTATAACCCTCAATATTGCGCACTCCAACTTGGGCAAATTCACGATAGCGGTTGTCCATTTCCTGATTAAGCCATCTTAGCGCCTTTATCGCTTTATCACTATCCACAACCACAGGAGCAAGCAAATGAGGCATTCCGTTAAAAGTCACTAGCTCCACTCTTTTGGGGTCAACCATGATGAATCGAACATCATCAGGGCTATTATGTACAAGTAAGCAACAAATAACAGAATTGAGGCAGACGGTCTTGCCACTGCCAGTAGCTCCAGCAATGAGTAAATGTGGCATCTTGGTCAGATCCGCTGCCACCGCCTCACCACCAGCACCTTTACCTAAACCAATAGCTAGCTTCGACCTGACTTTGACCTTCTGAAAAGCAGCAGTCTCTATAGCACTGCGAAGAGAAACTGATCCAAACACAGTGTTAGGAACTTCAATGCCAACTACCGATTTCCCTGGTACAGGGGCCTCAATTCTAATGCTGGGAGCAGCTAAGGCTAAAGCTAAATCGTTGGCCAAAGAAGTAATGCGGTCTACCCTGATCCTTGTTCTTGATACTTCTTCCACCCGCGATTGACCCTTCTCCCTTACTTCCCTATATTTCCTGTCCCAGCCAGGCTCAACGCCAAACTGAGTTACAGTAGGACCCATGTTTATCTGTACAATTTTAGTTTCTACCCCATAGCTAGCTAGAGCTTCCTCAATCAGTCGAGCTCGTTGATCAATATCCTCCTTGTCCAATTTCACCTCAGCCGGTTTATCCAAGATATCAATAGGAGGAAGTTGCCAACCGCTGGGAGTGAGAATCGGCTCACGGTGAGATTGCCACATCTTTGGCTCATAGCTAACAGAGGGAGGGGTAACAATAGAGGGCCCTGTCGGCGTCTCAATAACAGTAGAGCGTTCCCCGGCGGGTATCGCCTCTGGAAGAGAGACAGCCTCAGGACGAGTTTGAAAACTCCTGGCAGGTAGCCGCCGGCCGCTTCTAGCAGTCTTTGCCACTGCATGCCAAATCTTGCGAGGAGCTATGAAAATGATGCCTAGCAGGATAAGTGCAGCTACTCTAAGGCCCCCTATAATATTGGAACTCCCTGCTATCCTTTGGCCAATTTTGCCTCCCAACGTAGCTTGACTTAAAATGCCCTCCCCACCGGAGAAAAAGGAAAGCACCCCCCATAGGCCTACCGCTAAGATAGCCCCTCCCATAAACCAATTCCAGCGCCTTTTCAAGGTAGGAAAGCCCCGCCATACTATCCAAATTATCACACCCAGGGCGGCAGCTATTATAGCCAAGCCAAGGCCAAATAAGGTGAGCATGTTTTTCCATATCACAGGACCCCACAAATATAGCAAGCCTACTATCACGATGGTTAATATAAGCCTTCGTATCACAGGTGAAACAATAAAGCTGAAGAAACCTTTACCCCCCGAGTGGTGGTTGTTCGCTTTTCGTTTTGGCTTAGGATTGCCCCGCCTCACTCGCAATGGCGCTGAGCCTGCCTTAGGCATATAAGCTACACCTCCCCTACCTCGCCAGATAAGGAGATGTGTGGGCGAGGGTTTCCTACCTCCGTAATCACAGGAATAATAATGGGGCAGCGATGAATCTGCTTATAGAAAAAATCTGCCAGGGAATTCTTTACTCTATCCTCAGTAAAACTTCGCTCAGCTAAGCGTCTACTATCACGATTTAGACCAGCCACCACGACATCTAGGCACTTTTCTGTTAATGCTCCACCATCTCTACTACCAATAAAGCCTCGTGCTACAACCCGAGGCCTCCCTATCAGTTTCCGCTTTTCAACATCAATAGCGATGATTACTACCACAACTCCATCTTGCGAAAGCAATCGGCGGTCACGGAGCACAACATCATCCAAGTCGTAGGTTGCTGAACCACTTACATAAACGTTGCCCGAGGGAATCTTACCAACGATTCTCCCAGCCTCTTGCCCTAGCTCAAGCATATCCCCATCTTCAAGGACAAAAATGTGATCTCTCGGCGTACCCAAACTTTCAGCCAATTTAGCATGTAAGGTCAAATGACGATACTCACCATGAACGGGCACGAAAAATTTGGGCTTAACAAAATTAAGCAAAAGTTTTAACTCTTCCTGGCTACCATGTCCATGAACGTGAACTCGAGCCAGCTTATCATAAATTACATTGGCGCCTTGTCGGAAAAGGCTGTCTATGTTCTTGTTAACCAATGCCTCATTACCAGGAACAGGAGTCGCTGAGATTACCACTGTATCACCAGGGACAATCTGGACTTGACTGCGAGGGTCTCGATTAGCCATTCGCACCAAGGCAGAGGTAGGTTCACCCTGGCTCCCTGTAGCTAACAGAACAACTCGATTGTTAGGCAAACTTCCAAGCTCGTCTAAACGGCAAAGAATGCCAGCAGGAGCGGTAAGATAGCCCATTTTTAGCGCCACGTTTGCTATCTCCTTCATGCTTCGCCCAAGGATAAACACGCGGCGACCATGCTTGGCAGCAGCATCAATCACCTGCTGAATACGAGAGACAAGGGAGGCAAAAGTGGTTATGATTACCCTTCCAGAGGCTTCTGACATAACATGACCTAAGGTATCGCTGACTATCCTCTCAGAGGGAGTGTATCCAGCAAGCTCAGCATAAGTAGAGTCAGAGAAAAGAAGTAAAACTCCCTTTGCCCCCAGTTGAGCAAGCCTACTGAGATTGGTTGGCTCTGCGATGACAGGAGTATAATCCAGCTTAAAATCACCACTGTGAACTATAACTCCCAGCGGGGTATGAATGATTAGGCCCATAGAATCTGGAATGCTATGGCAAACAGGGAAAAACTCCACCTTAAAATTACCTAAGGCAAGCTTACTCCCTGAGTGAACTATATTTAGCTTTGCCTTATCCTTTGCTCCACGCTGCCTAAGCTCAGCAGAAATCAATTTCTGAGTAAATTTAGCAGCATAAATAGGCAGGTCAAGATAAGGCAGAATGTAAGGCAAGGCACCAATGTGGTCCTCATGCCCGTGAGTGATAACCATGCCTCTCAGATTTCGTTGCCTCTCCCGAAGATAACTGATATCTGGAATAACTAGGTCAACTCCTAGCATTTCTTCGCTAGGAAACATAAGTCCAGCGTCAATAATAATAATGTCATCAGCATACTCCAAGGCCATCATGTTCTTGCCAATCTCGCCTAATCCACCTAAGGGAATTACTTTCAGGTTTTGTGTTGACATTTTATAACAAGCCTAATTGCTGAGCTTGGACAATAGTCTCGGCCATTCTTTCAGCTTGAGCTAACACCTGTGGAATTTGGAGCATGTCAGTTTCAATGATTTGCCGCAGATTGCCTTGGTGAAGAGCCGCCGCGGGGTGATACATGGGATAGCAAATGACATCGCTAAATTTTCGTGCCTTCCCGTGAACCTTACTTATACTCTCATGAGGAAAATACCTTGCCATGGAGTAACGACCCAAAGTAATAATCACCTTGGGGTGAATTATCTCTATCTGGCGGTCAAGCCATTTGCGGCAAGACTGTATCTCCAAAGGCAGAGGGTCACGATTTTGGGAGGGACGGCATTTAATTACATTAGCAATATAAACTTCTTCCCGCCGCAAACCAATTGAGGCTAACAGTTGGTCTAAAAATTGTCCTGCTGGCCCCACAAAAGGGCGACCTTGCTGATCCTCGTGCCACCCCGGCGCCTCACCGATAAAAAATAAATCAGCGTCCTCAGGGCCTTCACCAGGCACTACCTTGTTACGATACTTAGCTAGCTCGCAATCCTGACAAACTGCAATCTCGTGACAAAGTTCAGTCAAAGCTGACATCTAATTTGATGATAACATCCTTAGCTTTACCGGTCAATTAGATTGTTTTCCCTTTACTGTGTTACTCCTCTTCTTCGTCTTCCTCATCTTCCTCCTGTTCCCAAATAGGTTCAGTGAATTGATCAATAAATTCAGCTGTAGCCCGCTTAGCCATTCTCTCCATCTCCTCTCCAGCTTGCTTGGCTACACGGCCGAGTTCAGTCAAATCAACTTCAATTTCTAACATTTTAATTAGAACTTCAAGCACAGCCAAAGAGGCTTTGGGATTTGCTACTTGAGTAGCATAAGATGGCACTTCACCCAGCAAGCAAATACCTTTTATATCTCGCTCCTTAGCCATTCCCAGTATCAATCCATTCAATCCAGCAATGCGAAGGTCGCCTCTAAGAACAACATTCCAGTTACTTAACTCGCTAATTAACTCGGGAGTTGTAGCTACTCCCCAAACTTTTGGTTCCTCGCTATGACGAATGCCTGTCACAGCAGCGGCACAGCTATACAGCATTTCCACTTTGAGGTTTTTTGCCACGTCCAAAACGCAGTTAACCAAATCGTATGCCTTAAGGCTAGGCTGCTCTTCACCAATAAACAACACCAAGCCTTTTTCGCCCTTATCGTCTTGCCAATAGTAAAACTTGCTCTCCGGAAAACGAGGAGCCTCAATTACATTATCTTTGACTATAACACCCACCGGCTCAAAGAACTTAACAGGCTCAATTTTCCCTATCTCCACAGCGTGTAATTTCTCTACCAAATACCTTGCCACCATCAGGGAAACATCGCCGATTCCAGGCCAGGAAGCAAGCATGAAGCAGCTTTTAGGATGCGGCTGCTTATAAAGTTTTATGGCACCTTTCATACACCTTACCTATCCTTCGTCGCTACTGATACACGGGGGCAATATAGAGGAGGAGTTTGTAAAATTCCCTCAACCCACCTTAGCTCACGCCCTATACCAATAAGCTCCCTTAAAACCTGATAAATATTTCCAGAAATCATAACATCTTTCACCCTCCCCACTATTTCACCGTTCTCCACTTTATATCCCAGTAGGATATTACCACCAAAGTCACCAGCTAAAAGATTACCTTGATCAGCACCAATAAGTTGCTCCACAATTAAGCCCTCTTTCACATCCTCCACCATGTCCGCAAAAGAAAGACCTCCACCACCTATAATAAGGGAACTTATAGCTGGCTTGGGGGGACTACCACCCATCCGCCTGCCGTTACCGGTGCTCTGAGTGCCAGCCGACGCCGCTGTTTGTAAGTCATACAGGAAGCTCGATACCTTCCCATCGTCGATAAGCGGTAAACGCTGGCTGGGTGTCCCCTCATCATCACAAGGATAGCTCCCTACACCATAGGCTATGGTAGCATCATCCCATAGGGTGAGCTTCTTGTCAAAAACTTGCTCTCCCAACCTATTTTTTAATGGGGAGGCTCCTTCGAGGACTGTTTTGCCATTAAAAGCCAGGGCTATAGGAGTTAACAAGGCGCTAGCCACTCCGTGAGGAGTAAAAATCACCGGCAATAACTTGGTGGACACAGTAGCTTTCTCTTTAGCCCACTCCAACTGTCTTATCACTCTGTCAGCCAATATATCAACACTAGGGGATAAACGACATAAGCTCTCGCCATCACCAACAAAAAGCATATCCGTATCCTCGATGACAACGCCTTCTAGGCTAAGAATGAGGAAGGTTTTGTCATAACTTGCTTCACCACCCTGGGAATTAACTATACGCATTGAGCTTGTCGCTTTAGTCACTTCCACATCACAGAGGATATCAGGAGTATGACTTGTGACTTTAGCTATGAGTTCCTTGCCAATCTCGAGCATCTGTTCCATAGGAATCTCTTCTACACTGGGGTCAAAGATGCTTACCTGTGGATAAGCCCCGGAGGGGGAAAATTGAAAATTAGCTGGATTTCCAAATTGAGATGTTTCCACAGCCATATGGAGCAAGGTTTCTATATCGTCAACACCACTAGCTGTGGCAAAACCAACTCTGCCATCTTTGAAAATCCGCAAGGCCACACTAGTATTTTCCTTAGTTTGAATTTGCTTTAACCTGTTAGCCTCAAAAAGAACCGAAGTTCCCCGAAAGGAAACCGAGAAAACCTCAGATTGCTCAGCTACCCTCTGAGCCGAATGAAGAACCTCTAAAAGATGTCCCACTATCTGCCTCCAACTACGCAGCGGCGAATCCTGATATGCGGGCTGCCATTTGAAACGGGTAGAGGGGATTGCCCTCCCTTACCACAACCACCACCTTGATTCATAGCCAGGTCATTGCCGATTGCGTCTATATTTTTCAGAGTAGCAAAAACGTTACCGGTCAGCACCACGGGACGCAATGGTTCCGCTAACCTTCCCTGGCGAATCATGTAAGCTTCTCCTGCGGAGAAAGTGAACATTTCCAGGCTGGTCGTTCCCCCGTACCAATCTTTAACATAGACACCCTCTTTAATGTCGCCAATCATCTCTTCCAAAGATGAACCGTCAGACTCAATAAAGGTATTGGTCATCCGCACCATGGGAGGAAAGAGATGGTTGATAGCTCGAGCGTTCCCAGTAGGAGCTTCTCCCATTTTAGTCGCTGTCTCGCGAGAATGGAGCCTCCCCACCAGAACACCTTCTCGAATGAGATAGGTTTTCGCTGCCGGCATTCCCTCATCATCATATTTATAGCTTCCCCGTAAACCGGGGATAGTAGCATCATCAACAATGTTAAGGTGCTTACTGCCAAATCTTCTCCCCAGGACCATAATTTGTCGTAGTTTCTCATTTTGGTACACAAAATCCGATTCAGATAGATGACCAAAGGCCTCATGAGCAAAGACTCCAGCTAGAATCGGGTCTAAAATTACGGTGTACTCACCTCCTTTTACCTGAGGAGCGGAAAGAAGGGCTGCTGCTCGTCTCGCTACTTCCTTCGCCTGGTCATGCAGACCTTCTACCATGGAAAAATCGCCCTTGCTACCCAGGCTCAATTCTGCCTGTTGAATCTCATTATTCTCCCGTGCTATGGCTGTCAATCGCAA
>CAZQDF010000026.1:0-11088 GCA_964592065.1 uncultured Dehalococcoidales bacterium
AAGGCTAAGCATGTTATCTTCTATAGAGTCAAAAGCAGAAATGATATTTATAAGCTTTTCCCTTAACTACCTTTGCTAGCTACAGCCGAAGCGTGGCAATCTCACGCAAGAGAGCCTCACATTCCATGGGAATCACTGCGTCTGAACTCTAGCCCAGGTCCACTTAGCGCTCCCCCAAAAATTCCATAGAGTGGCAACCGCTATGGCTGCTAAATTGGCCAGGAGATAGTACACCCCTAAGCGCTCAGTGATAACATACAATAAGCCTAGATTAATCGCTAGACCTACTCCGTAGACAATGTGGAACTTACCTAGCCTCTTAAGGCGCCCGGTAACTCCGGGGACACCAACGCCCTTCCATGTCCACAGGTCGTTGAAGAAAAAATTGGATATAAAGGAGCATTCGATAGCAATAGGGCTGGAGAACAAATAAAACAGGCCGCATAGCTCGGTCAGAGCATAGAGAAGCCCCATATTTACCCCAATCCCGGATAAGCCAACAGCACAAAACTTGAGGAACCGCGGTGATAACAGCCACCTAAACTTCATGGGAACATAGCCCAGTAATCGCCGCCACCCTCGATACACCACGGGAGGATAGCTCTGCCTTAGCTTCTCCTGCGTCAGGTCATCGACGTCATTGGCTCGGCTATCTAAGCGTTTCTGTTCAGGCACCATCCGCCTCTGCCCTGGCAATATAGAAAGCGTAGTCCCCCGGATTATCATAGCGGGTTGAAATAGTTATCAGCATCTTGATTTTCTCGGGTTGCTGCCAATCTGCCTGACTCCAATATCGAGATAAATCTATAGTCTGCTCCGACCACCGGTGCAGCCGGGCTGGCTTGACCACCAGCATCCAATCGCATTTTTCACACTCAAATACTGACTCGGTATCAACTTCATCGGAAAAGCCTATGGCTACTGAATGCCCATCATCATCCAGAAAATGAATGCCTGCCCCAAGTGTAGTTCGCCCCAACATCGAGGTATTGGCTTCGGGAAAGACTTGTACTGTAATCTTGCCCTCCGGGAATGGTATCTCCTGGACAATGCCCGCGTGTGTCCATTCGAGTTCGTCATCTTTCTGTCCATCCTCATATATCGCCAACTTCAGGCACTTCTTATCGGCAATGTATGCTTCGCCCATACCAGCCTCATCGCCTTCGCCCTTAATAAGCACGGGGTCCCAGCCCAGTGGAATCTTCATTTCCTCCTCTTCTACCCAGTGCTCAAAGTCTCCGTTGAAGATACCTTCTGCCCCAACGCCCAAGAAGTAAATCTCGATACTACAGCGAGAATCGGGCTCTATGACCGCAACCAACCTGCTATTGAGACGCACCTCTCTTACCAATTCCCCAACTTTCTCCTTATAAGGATAGCTCCAATACCTCGTCCACCCATCCAGGACCACATAGTCCACACCTTCATCCATCAAGTCGGTGACTATCTCACCCGGCGGCTTTTTCTCCAACCATAGCAAGGCGAAGGTGTCAAAAGCCAAGGTGCTGTCCAGATTTGATGACATAGCTTGGAAACTAGGGCTGGTGGCATATATCTTCTTTGCCTCAGCCTCTTCAAGAAACTCCAGGGTCTCTTCGTACACTTGCTCCTCATTGGAGGCGAACACTGGCCAATTAACATCATAGCCTGTGTAGTTTCTGAGCAGGACCACACTCAGGCTTAAGGAAAACATGAGGATAGCTAGAAACACCAGCAGACCAGCCTTTAGTTTGGCAGTGAGCATTTTCACATTCACCGGGCGAAGCAGCCACGAGATGCCCAGGAATAGGAAGGGGAAGATTGAAGCATAATATCTCGGCAAATGATGAGATATCTGGCAAAGGATAAAAGAGACAATCAATGCCACCGCCAGGAAGCAATCGCCTTTAGAGAAGCTCCGTTTATTGAGGAGAACGAAGATTAAAGGTATGGCAAATAGAATGGGCAATGCAGCCATTTTGAGGAAAGTAGGATTTTGAGGAACCACCCGAATCAGCGCCACCAAGGAGGGGAATTCAGCTAACGGTCGGTTCATCTGCATCAGGAAAGTCTGGGAAATAAACTCCTGCGGGGCTTTAATCCAGAAGAAACCTGTGATGCAGATAAATCCCAGGATAGTGCCACCCACCAACATCCACAAGCCTTTGTTACGTCTGAGACCCCAGAAGGCTAGCCACCATTTTTTAAAGGGGAACCTTATTTTCAACAGCAGAACTGAGATGGGGAAGGGAAGTGCAAAGACAAGAACAGCAACCATGACATTCCCGGCTGTCAGATACATGGGGTCCAGGAAGGGAATCGCCACATTCAGCCACAATACATACCTCAGGAGCAACAAGAAGGCATAGAATATGGCGGCGAAGCAGGCGTACATGACCCAAAGCGACGGCCTGCCCAGTCTTTTGATTGACCGCCAGAAGCCTTCTCCCATAGATAACAATATAACTGCCACGATGATGGCAATGACTGCAGGAATGAAAATATACTTCGTGGCCGCAGCTAGCCCTAGAACCAGCCCGCAAAGGAGCAACCTGTTCTGTTTCCGCTGGTTGATGAAGTCAGAGGCAAAATAGATTGCTAGGAGTATAAGGAATATGCCCAGCGTTTCCTGAACAGACCTGCGTCCGAAATAGACCATCTCGGTGGAGACAGCAAATAGAGCTGCGGCGGCAATCCCCGCCCTGGGGCGATACATTTTCTTGCCTACAAAATAGATGAGAACGATGCAGGCCAGAGATAGGGCCACGGAAAGGTATCTCCCGTAGAAGAAGCTATAGCCGAATATCTTATAGACCGCCGCCAGCACAAGGTTATATAACGGGGGATGGACCAGCACAAAGTCCTGGTAGGGCGTATATCCCTGTGAGATGAACCTGGCTGCCAATGACCAGGCGCCCTCATCATAATCATGAACCACGTTGAATAAGTGGTTGATATTCCACAATCGCAGATACGCACCCAACCCCATTATACCCAGCAGGGTCAGGAGCAAAGCCAATTTTCTTCTGTCTTTACTAACGCTAACTAGCTGAGATACAATACGCCTTAGTGGACTGAGCGACATGATTAGCTATGGGCTCCCAGCTTCATTAGTGAGGCCGTTTAATTTTGATTCCTCGTTCAATTTTAGGCATTTTAGGGATGTTTCACCCCCAAATTTTTGTAGTTGCCTGATTCATCAGGCACAATTGCCCAATAAATTGGCCAACTACATTTTTAACCAGCCTTTTAGCAGTTGTATTAGATGCCATCTTTGGTTCACAAAAAGGATATGATGAACGTATCGGTCATTATACCATGCCACAATGAGGCTGATAACATTGTCCCTTTGCTCTCAAGATTAGTGAAGGTGTTACAGGAACGTAACATAGCCGGCGAACTCATCATTGTTGATGATAACAGCACCGACCAAACAGCCAATGAGGTGACACGGAAGGCGGAAACGCAAGACTGTATCAAACTGGTGCAAAGAAGAGACGGCAAATGCGGCGTGGGCAGAACGCTAAAGGCAGGATTTGAACACGCTGAGGGCAACATAATCATCACTATGGATGGAGACCTCTCCCATGACCCAGCAGATATCCCCCGTTTCCTTCATGAGATAGAGGCAGGAGCCGACTTAGTGATTGGCTCTCGATATGGTAAGAAGGGTGGAGAGGCTCACCTGCCCATCTCCAGAAAAGTGCTAAGCGGCGGGTATAGCCGGCTAAGCAAGTTCTTATTCCATACAAATCTCACCGACCTTACTTCAGGCTATAGGGCTATCAAGAAAGACGCTCTTGATAAACTCCATCTGAGTTCCAATGGTTTCGCCATCCATGCAGAGATACATCTCAAGGCATTAAACCGCCAATTGACGGTAACACAAGTGCCCATAATTTACCGCCGCCGCCTGAGCGGCAGTTCCAAGTTGAGTTACCTCAAGGTGGGAATTCCTTACGTTAAGGTGCTTGTTAAGCAACTAAGTAACAAGCTAAGAGCTAAAGTCTTGCACTAAAAGAGCATCCACCTGAGAGATTTCACCCGTACCTCCTGAACCAATCTATCGTCTTGGTTAGCCCCGAGCTAAGGTCAACCTTTGGCTCATAGCCAAAAGCTCTTTTAGCCTTTTCGATAGAGGGACATCTTCTCGGCGGCTCATCAGGGATGGCATCTGTATGAAGTGGCTTCAGACCTTGGGTCATTCCCACGAGGCCAATCATTGTTTCCGCTAACTCATTGATGGTGATTTCTTGCTGCGAGCCAAGATTGAACACATCGTTAGTCACATTCTCAAGCTCAGCAGCTTTAATTATGCCATCTACAATGTCGCTGACATAGGTAAATGACCTGGTCTGCTGACCATCCCCATATATAATTGGCGTTTCGCCATTTAGCAACCGCCTGGCGAACATGCCTACAACCTGCCCGTACGCGCTTGATACCTGTCTGGGACCATAGGCATTAAAGATTCTCACTATAACCGTTTCCAGCCCGGTTTCCTTGCTATAGGCTCGACACATATGCTCATCTACCAGCTTGCTCATAGCATAGCACCAGCGAACTCCTGTTGATGGACTAAACACAGAGTCAGAATCCTCCGGCGTAGGTATGGTATTGGTGTGACCGTAGACCTCAGAAGTGGAGGTGAACAATACCCGGCGCACCTGCCCCCTTTGAGCAATTTTGAGCACATTCTCAGTTCCCTCTATGTTTACACCGAGAACCAGTTTGGGGATTTCATAGAAATACTTGGTGCCATTTATGGCCGCCAGGTGGAAGATGGTGTCACAACCTCTTGCCGCTTCCCCCAGCACATAGCTATCCAGAATGTCATCATTGGCAAAGCGAAACTGCGGGTTAGTACTGGCAGCTCTCAGGTTGCCGATGTTGCCGCGAAAGAGGTTGTCTATCGCAACTACTTCAATTCCCTGCGCCAAAAGACGCTCCACGAGATGACTACCCAGAAAACCCGCTCCGCCAGTGACCAGGGCTCGTTTCATTTATTTACCCTGAAGTATTCCTGGGGACGCCCGACTCCACGAAATATAAATCCCTGTGACAGAGCGCTCTGAGGATCAACTATATGTCTGCCATCAATAACGGCACATGACTGGTGGCAGCAGCTTTTTAGCCATGAAAGGTCAAGGTTCAAAAACTCCTTATGGTCCGTTACCAGACAAATCGCATCAGCAGCATAAACTGCATCACTCAAACTGGTGGCACTCCGAATTCCCAGTTCCCTTCGGACAGTCTCCGGCCTGACAAAAGGGTCATACAGCCGCACCTGGACGTTTTCTTCCTTTAGCCACTGTACCAATTGCTTCACCGGGGTATTCCGTATGTCATCGGTGTCACTCTTCATAGCATAGCCCAGTACTGCAATGCGTGAACCAGAAAGCGCTTTATTCATCTCAAGGAAAGCATCCTTGACAAGCTCCATAAAATGCTGAGGCATGGAGTCGTTAAGCTGTCTAGCCTGATATATAAGTGAGGGGCTTCCATCTTTGCTTCCATTTGACTGAGCAAATATGTAGGAGTCTTTGGTAAGACATGAGCCGCCAACACCAATTCCTGGAATCAGGAGATGTGTTCTGGGGTATCTATGATTTGTTGCCTTAATAGCTTCGATGACATCCACCCCGATGTGTTCACAGATGACGGCAAGTTCATTAGCCAGAGCGATGTTAACATCCCGGTAAATGTTGTCAAATAGTTTGGCTGCCTCAGCAGCCTCAAGACAACTGACGGGCACTACTGGCCCGCCAACCAGCCTATAAATCCTCTGGGCAGCCGTTCTACTTCTTTGGCCCACTCCACCCACGATCTTGGGCAGTTTGGGCAACTCCTCCAGTCCTTTCCCCTCTACCGTCCGCTCAGGGACAAAAGCAAGGCCAAAATCTCGTTCGGCAGCCAGCCCAGAAACTTCTTCCAAAATGGGCTTGACTAATTTCCTCACTCCCCCTATTGATATGGTGCTCTTGAAGATAACTAATTTTCCCTTGTCCAGTCCCTTGCCTACGGCTGCTGATGCCGCTTCTACACCGGTCGTGTCCATGGTACCATTGGCGTCTATGGGGGTGCCCACAGTTACGAATATGACATCGGAGCGACAAACTGCAGCGGAAACATCTGTGGAGAACTCCAGCATCTCCTGCTCAACGAGCTTCAAAAGCCTCTCATTCAAGCCTTTTTCATAGAAATGAGCCTGGCCTTCCTGGCATTTCTCAACCACTTCCTGATTCTTGTCCACCCCTGTTACCCTGAAGCCCTTCTCCCCCAGAATAACGCCCAGAGGTAGACCAACATAGCCCAGTCCCACAACGCAGGCTTTAAGATGCCCCTTCTCGATTGCTTCCCTTAGGTCTTTCCAATTAGCAGCCAGTAAGTTCATAAAAGCGCTTTCTCAACTCCTCAGGCTAAATACCCTGGCTCTCCCTTCTTCAGCAACACAAATGTTTATTTCGGCTAGTTGTTCCGGTGTGGCAGTATCAAACCATCTATGGAGCTCAAGAGGGTAAGCGGCCAAACTAGCCCTTATCTCAGTGGCAAGTTCACTGAGCAGCGTCTTCTCAAGATATGTCTCGGGGCCGTCGGGCAGATATTCATCCAGATGAGACAGGATGAAATCCCGGTCAATTATGTAAACTCCAGCATTTATCAATGGATTTTGTGGTAGCCCTTCGATGCCCGGTTTCTCCGCGAAGCCACGGATAAGATGAAAGCCATCCAGCGAGTAAGTATGAGCAACTCCAAACCTCCCAGCATCTTCCCTGCAGACTGGCACTAATGCCACGGTCATCATAATCCCCAGAGCCCGTTTGCAAGCTTCATGATACCGAATAATATCTGTCAGTTGGAGTTGCGGCGAAAGTGTGCCATCAGGCAGTTCTCTTATGGTAACGTAGTCTGCATTGCAAACGATGAAATCCTCATCTAGCGTATCCTTACGCATTACGGTCTCTATAGCAAAGCGAAGGTCTCCACCCGTGCCTCGACCACTCGCCTGAATGACTTCGATAGCTAAATCAGGATTGCTATACTCAACCTTGTAGCCCAACTGATTAAATAGTCCTGCGATTCTCGGTAACCAGGCACCCCTGTTCTCAACATACCTCTTTACGCCTTCTATCGCGGAATTGTGATTCATGACTATGTAAAGCTTCTCTACCTCAGGCGTCCCGGCGAACCAGGAAATCATGTACTCCAGTAACGGTATGCCACAGACCTGAAGCAATAGCTTAGGATAGAGATACGTTAACGGGCGGCACCGAGTGCCTTCGCCCGCAGCTAACATAATTGCTTTCATCACGCTTACCCACCTTGGTCACCAATGTAGTAGTGAGACTCCATAAGGTCACGCATCCTGCCGAGCACCAAATTAAAGCTTCACACTAAAGAACAGTGCACCGCAGCCCAGCAGCAAAGTTGCCTTCACCGCTGGGCTTTGCTTTCTTTCACCCTTTCCCTCTCCCGTCAACAAAGAGGGAAATTAAGCCTATGTCCTTATCTAACAAGTCCACGAGCCGCTGTCGAACGTACAGCCGGCCCATTTGCTATCAGTGATAGGCGTACCAGTTAGAAGGGAACCATCTGTATCATAAGTATAGGTTGCCTGTAGTTTTCCCGGGTCTACCAGAAAGTCCGCTGCAATGCCTGGGGCAGTATCACTAACTGAACCTGCTGTTACAGTGGACGCATTATTGTCTGCCATATAGGCTATGATAGCGGTCTGTACCTGGTGTGCTTCGGTATTGGCTGAGTCCGCCTGTCCTTTGCCCATAAAGCCACCTACATTGAGCACCACCACGGCAGCGATGACGCCCAGAATGGCAACCACCACCAATAACTCAATAAGGGTGAAACCACCTTGCCCTCGGTGCGCCTTCTTCATCAACTTCCTCATGTATTTCATCTGCTTATACCTCCTTTCTTTTTTGGGTTTCTTCTGTCACCCTGAACCTGAACGGAGTGAAGGGGAAGGGTCTCAGAGATTCTTCGCAGGCTCTTCGTTTCACTCAGAGTTTCAGCTCAGAATGACATCATACTGTATTACTCTCATTGTAAATCTGCCAATAGCTTCGGTCAATAGGATTTTAGTCACGTTTGACATAGGAAAAAGGTCATGGCAAGATGCTATTTTACAACCTGTCCATCACAGGATATACTACAGAATAATTTTGCCCTTCTGGCAAAATTAGCGGAACTTATTTAATTCACCCCACCCTCTTTACCTCTGGCAAAATGAGGATGAATTAAGAAGGGAGAGTATTATGGCTGGGGTTAGAGGAGTAAAAGGGCGGCTTATGCAGGAAATAGAAGGGCTCTCTGAAGAGGAGGTTAAGCTTGTAGCAGATTTTGCTGCGTTCCTGAGGGAGCGAGAGCAATGGTTAAGCACTGTGGAGGTATTAAGTAACAAGGAATTAGCTGAAACTATCCGTAGCTCCAGGGAAGCATGGCTACAGGGTAAACGCTCAGAGTTTATCAGATTAGAAGAATTAAAACTTTCCTCTAGCATCCCATCCTAATTGCCACCCACCATTCAAGCTTATCAATAGCCTTCCAGTAATAGCTGATATGAGAAAAAGGTCAGGGCAAGATGCTGCCAATCATCTTTGCCATAGCGGGTTACTCCAGACCTAAAGCAAACTTGATAGCCACCTCAGCACTCCTAAGCTTCTCAAGGCTTAAGCTGGTCAAGCGATTGCCGAGGCAGTCTTTAGGAACAGTAGTGATAGCATCCATATTGGCAACACAATCCCGGGGCATGCCATCCTCAATCCCCAGAAGCAGCTCAGAAGGGATGTGACGGATACGAGTGGTAATTGGCGCCACAGTAACTAGAGAACGGATGGCATAAGCTTCATCACGAGAGAGGAGTAACACGGGATGGCGCCCAGCAGGCGGTTCCAATTCCGCCCACCATACCTCACCCCTTCTCATTCCCAGGGACCCTCAGCCAGAGCATGGCTAGCAGCAATGCGTGCCGCCTCAATCTCGTCTTCTGTCTCAGGCATTTGCTGGTAACCACGTAGGTATTGCTCTATCGCCGTGCGCTGATGCTCTCTCTTTAGCAATGCCTCTGCTGCCCGATGGAAGAACTGACTACGGCTCTCTCCAGTAGCCGTCCGCTGTCGCTCCACAGCAGCGAGTATATCCTCAGGCAAGCTTATAGCAATCTTGGCCGTCTTTGGCATACCATCCTCCATACTTTATTCATACCAAAGTATGAACCACTTGGCGCTACTTTTCAAGTCATGATTTTCAAGCAATAAGCCCTGCACTGCCAAGCTGAGATTCTTCGCTGCACCAGAGCCAACAATTGGCGGCTAAAACCTTGCGCTTCACCCTCACGTCCCTCGCCAGATAAACGGTGGAGTGGATGAGGGTCACCTTTTGATTCCTCTCCCCTTAAGGAAGAGGGGGTCTTTGGGGCTAGACTAGCTTCTTCCCTTTAGCAGCTTCAGCCACGATTCCAATTTCTCCCATCCTCTCCTGGAATTCCTCCTCGGTATAGCACAGTAACTCAACCCTTCTTAGAGGAACTTTTCTCAGCAACATCGCTGCTCTATCAGGAAAGGAAATGTCAGCAAATTCAGGGGAAATGACCATGATATCCCAATCGCTTTCTTCAAGCCAGTCTCCCCTGGCCCTCGAGCCAAACAGAAAGGCGCTCTTTATGGGAAAGGAAGACCCATGAAGCACCTCCTTTAGATGTTCTATATCCCTAATCTTAATTCCTCTTTCACCCATCGTATTATGTCTCGGGATAGCGCCAGATGCATCTCAGCCGAGGCAGCATCGTATAATTTCGCTGGCACTGCATTGGCAGCATCGGGATAGCGAGTGGTGAGATAGTCAGGGCTTAGCTCAGCAGCGGCATGAGACACGTTTTCTGGCGCTTCTAGTTCCTCGGCCAGCTCTACCAGGTCATGGGTAAATGCTACTCGCCTCTTTTTCTCCAAATACATCACTTTAAGTGCCTTCTCTGCCGCTTGCTCAGAGAAAAACACCGAGGCGTAGTACTTCTCTACACTTAAGAGCTTATCGGCGGTGTCCAAATCTTCCTGCGCCTGCTCCCACAACCTGGCGCTTTCTTTACGCATTGCCAGAATTATAACACAAGGCAAAGGGCTCAGATGTATAGATTACAAGTGAGGAGCCTATTGATTAAGTGTCCCCGCCATTTTAGCAATTTTGAACTTAAGCCTCAGGCGCGGCACATTCACCTCCCTGCCCCTTAAGCGTTTCCACGGCATGAGGGAGGGCTGGTAAAATCGGCTCAAGACACTCGCGCACCGCCCTGGGACTGCCAGGCAGATTAATGATTAAGCAATCTCCTCGGGTGCCAGCAACTGCTCGACTCAGTACTCCCATAGGAGTTTTCTTGAAGCTCTCAGCCCTCATTGCCTCAACAAAACCGGGGACAATTCTGTCTACCACTGAAAGAGTTGCTTCAGGAGTAACATCTGTGGGGCTAAGGCCAGTGCCGCCTGTAGTGATGACCACGTCCAAATCATCCTCGTCAGCCCACTTTATTAGCTTCCGGGCAATGAGCTCCTTCTCGTCAGGAACGATGTCACGATTCTTGATGCGAACATCTATTCTGGAGAGGATTTCGTGAATAGCCTCTCCACTTGTATCCTGGCGTTCTCCTCTCCATCCTTTGTTACTGATAGTCAATATCCCCACGGTAAACATTTTTCCTCTTTACCCTGGCTCTTCGCCTTGCGAAGAGCCCTTCCCTGATGCTTGGAACTAGAAACAACTGCAGGTAATTTTAATCACCTACATCAAATCCCCATTCCAATCCAACATCTGTACCTGGACTATGTCTCCTGCCTTGACTCCTTCAGTATTTTCAGGAACGATAGCCAACCCATTCGCTTTTGCCATCGATGTAAGAATTCCCGAACCCTGCGGTCCAGTAAGACGAGCATAATACTTGCCTTCACGCTTGGTAATAATTGCCCTGGCATACATACGGCGCCCATCATCATTTATGACATCCTCTTCAATAATCGCCTGGATTGTCGGCTTGGCAAGATTTTCCCTCCCCAGCATTTTTAAGATGGCGGGACGGCCAAACTGCTCAAAGCTAACCATAGA
>CAZQDF010000027.1:0-11027 GCA_964592065.1 uncultured Dehalococcoidales bacterium
AGTAGAATGGCCATACTGGAAGTTAACAACTTAGTAAAGAGATTCGGGGGCCTGGTGGCTGTTCACGACCTGGACATGACAGTAAACGAAGGAGAGATGCTGGGGCTGATTGGGCCCAATGGGGCTGGTAAGACCACTCTGTTTAACATGGTAGCTGGTTATTACAGGCCTGATAAGGGCCAGGTTATTTTCCAGGATCATGACATAACCGGCCTTAAGCCATATGAGGTTTGCCTGCGAGGAATAGGTCGCACTTTCCAAACAACCAAGCCTTTCCTGGACATCTCTATACTGGAGAATGTGGTGATTGGGGGGTTCATGCAGGCTCACAGCACTGCTGAAGCCAGGAGAGCTGCTCAAGATGCACTAGATATTCTGGAACTCAGTGACCGAGTTGAAACCCTGGGCAGTGAGCTCACCGTGCCCGACCGCAAACGCCTTGAAATAGCTCGGGCGCTGGCCACTGGTGCCAAGCTACTGCTCTTAGATGAGCCTATGGCTGGACTAACCCCTTCAGAGAAGGTGCATGCAAGTGAGTTGCTGCGGAAAATCAGTGGACTGGGTATTACCCTGGTGATAGTAGAACACGACATGAAGGTAGTGATGACCCTTTGCTCTCGCATTATACTAATGGACCGTGGGGAGAAGCTGCTAGAAGGTAATCCCCAGGAAGTATCCAGCGACCCCAGAGCAATCACTGCCTATCTGGGAGAAGAGTATACTGCTTGAGGCTAGAAGGAAAGGAGGAGAATATGGCGCAACTTGAGATTAAAAAGCTTTGCTCAGGTTACGGGACAATACCCATATTACATGAGATTTCCCTCCAAGTGGAGCAAGGTGAAATCATTGCTGTAATTGGCTCTAATGGAGCTGGTAAAACGACCTTGGTGAGGACCATCTCTGGTCTCATTGAGCCATTGTCGGGGGAGATTATCTTTAATGGAGAGCCAATCACCAAGCTGCCACCTCATAAGGTAGTGGCCAAAGGTGTGGCTCAGGTACCGGAGGGTCGGCAGCTATTCAACTTCTTGACTGTGGAGCAGAACTTGATGATGGGCTCCAATATATCTGAAGCTCGCGCCCACCGGAAGGAAAGCCTAGAGCTAGTCTTGGGCCTGTTTCCTGTACTGGCAGAGCGGAAGAACCAGGAAGCTGGCACACTAAGCGGCGGTGAGCAGCAGATGCTGGCTACCGCTCGTGGCATGATGGCTCGCCCTTCAATGCTCATGATGGATGAGCCCTCTTGGGGCCTGGCACCAATGCTTACCAAGGAACTGTTCGAGGTTATCCAGCGAGTCAATAGTGAGATTGGCACTACAATCTTACTGGTGGAGCAGAATGTGTATAAGGCCTTATCTATAGCCAACCATGCATATGTTCTGGAGCGTGGGGATATAGTTATGGAAGGAACGGGACAGGAGCTCCTGGATAACAAGGAGCTAAAGACTGCTTATCTGGGGTTGTAAGCCTCCAGATAGCGATGCAGGGTTATGGCATTTCTCACCGCAAACGCTTCAGCATCGTTGTTGAAGTAAATGTAGATAGAGTGGGCGCTCTTACCCCGCATAGCGATTTTTTCTGCCCATAGGAAAAGTTCCTCATCAGAGTAGCAACTTGCGTACAAGCTATGACCTCCGTGGAAGCGGATGTAGACGAAATCGGTAGTGGCTACAAGGGGGCAAGTGAGGCCGGGCATATCAAAAGCACATAAACCAGCGTTATATTGCTGCAAGATATGAAACACGGAATCATCGAGCCAGGACTCATGGCGAAATTCAAATACATGCTGGTATTTCTGAGGTAAAGAGGAGAGGAAACTTTCCAGTACTTCATCATTTCGTTTCAGATTAGGCGGCAATTGATACAGGAGTGGCCCCAACTTATTTTCCAGAAAACAAGCCCGCGATAGGAAATTCTCCACTGCTGAGCCCAAATTCCTCAATCTTTTTATGTGGGTGATAAATCGGCTCACTTTGACGGCAAAGACAAAATTATCGGGCGAGGACTCACGCCAGGCAGTAAAAGCCTTCTCCGAAGGCGGATGATAGAAGCTATTATTGATCTCTACAGTGGTAAATTGTTTGGCATAAAATTGTAGCCATTGGGACTTTGCTAGTCCTTCAGGATAATAAAGGCCACGCCAGTGGTCATAATGCCAGCCGTTGCAACCAATATAGTATTTCGGTGATGACTCGTTTTTCATACTCGACAACAAGCTGCTCCAGTTCAACTAGATGGCGACATCTCGAGCCACTCTTTCTGTTACTGCGAGCCTGAGTTGTGGCAATTTTACTGGATTGCCTGCTCATTTCCTTCTTGCAGCAGGAGGCCCCTATTACGAGATTGCGCCGTCGCTAATGCTTCTCACAAAAATAGAGTAGAAAGTCGCCTGGCAACGATAAATAAGGTGACCATATGCCACTAATAATGTCAACCAGTACAGAGCCTTGAACATTTATCCAAGATACATTATACTATTGGCATGTTCTGGACAAAGGGATAAATCACGTGTACATTAAGCCTAGAAGACCAAGACTAAAGGGCAAGGTGGAACGGAGCCACAGGATCGACCAAGAAGAGTTTTACAGAATGCTAGATGGAGTACTGATTGACGACGCCAGACTGTTCAACGATACACTAAGGGAATAGAAAGACTTCTACAACTACAGTCGGCCACACGCAGCTTCAGGTGGCCAGACACCATATGAACGGCTTAGGGAGAAGAAGGAGCTTTGTGTGTAAACGATCTACTTCACCTCTACACTTTATTGAAAGCTGACTTTTCAGAGTGTAGACTCAGAATGTAGACTACTGTAATTACCAGGCAGGAGGGATAGTTATATGGACAAAGAAGTAAAATGCCCCTGGTGTGGTGAGATGACAGTACCCAAGGTGAGTCACTTCAAAAATGATTACGGGGACATAATAGAGAGAAGGTGCTCCAAGTGCAGCAAAGTGCTTGCAGCCTACTTGGAGCAAGAAGGGGATTTCCTTACCGATATACGTAAATTCTAGGAAACCAGCAATCTAACTTGGATTAAGGGGAGATTTATCAATGACACGAAGAACTGAAGCAGAAATAGCGCAGCTGCATGAGGATGCTCTTACTGATGCCACATTGACAGATTGGGAGAAAAGAATCGGGCTTGAGTTGCGCGTCGGGAATGTTTTTAATCAAACGGTTTCTTATGAAGCGATAAGGAATTTTTCCAACGGGGTAGGTGATGCCAACCCCCTGTTCCGGGACCCTGAGTACGCCCATAAAAGCAGGTATGGGGCGCTGGTAGCCTCTCCCTCATGGACTGCTAGCGTCTTTCCACATTGGGTATTACAAGGATTGCCAGGAATTCATGCCGACCACTCAGCGTCAGATTGGGAATTCCTCAAACCGATATACGTTAACGATAAAATTTACCCCAAGTGCTACTTTGTTGGCTATGATGTTAAGCCCAGTACATTTGCCAACAGAACAGCCTTTGAATATCAGAGGTTTGAGTATTGGAACCAGCGAGGTGAGTTGGTAAGCAGGGGATACAACCTGCTTGTAAGGTATGAAAGGCAAACAGCAAAGAAGAGGTCGGAAGAAGGCAAAGGCAAGTATGACTACATCAAGATCCCCCATCCCTGGACTGAGGAGGAACTGGAAAAGGTTGACGAGGATATCCTGAATGAAGAGATAAGAGGAGCAAAGATAAGGTATTGGGAGGATGTACAGATTGGTGATGAGTTGACCCCAGTAGTAAAAGGCCCCTTTGGGATGACAGATATAGTTGCATATTGTGTTGGGGCTGCCCCGGTGCAACTGGCAGCCCACGGTGTGCAACTCAGGTTGTACAAACAGCATCCAGCGTGGGGGTTTCGTGACCCGGTGGATAAGGCGTGGGAGCCAGTTTATGGTGTGCATTATCTCAACTCGGCAGCTAAAGGCGTTGGAGCCCTTTATGCCTATGATGTAGGAATCCAGAGGCACTGCTGGCTGGTTAACCTTCTGACCAATTGGATAGGTGACGCAGGATGGCTAAAATCGTGCAATGCTCAATATCGCAGGTTCGTGTATCATTCGGATGCAGTACGTTTTCATGGTAAGGTCACCAGGAAATACATTGATGAAAATGGGGAGTATTGCGTAGATATTATGACCGATGGTATCAACCAGAGGGGAGAAAATACCATACCAGGCCACTCCACAGTAATCCTCCCATCGAGAGAGAAAGGAACCTGGCCTGTGAAGGAGAGGCTGCCCGCAAAGGAGTTTCGCGGCACAGGCAAAGGGGTCTATTTCTAATCACAGAAGACAGGGAAGAGATCTGGCATGAGATTGCAATACAAGACGTATGCGGAAGCTAAGGAAAATTTCACCTGGAGTGAGAGGTGGCAAGTATTTGATGGCGGCCGGGAAAATTTGAATATAGCCCATGAGTGCGTTGATCGCCACCCAAAGGAGAAAACGGCGATTAGGCTAAAGTTTGATGATGGAAGGCGAGAACTCTACACTTTTGGAGAGCTTTCCCGTTTGACATCTCAATTCGCCAACATGTTAGAAAGGCGTGGTATAAACGCAGGAGATAGTGTGGCTATAGTATTGAATCCCTCGCTAGAGTATTATATAAGCTTCTTTGGTGCACTAAAAAGAGGAGCAATAGCAGTGCCTTGTTATGCCCTTCTTGGCTTTGAAGGAATCGAGTATCGACTCAGAGAGGCTGATGCGAAAATAGCGATATTACCTAGAGAGAAAGTGAGCTTGATACCTTCTGGCTTCGCCTCGCACTTGATTATTGCCGAGGAGCTTCTAGAGCTGCTTCAAGGTGAAGATGAGCATTATGAACCAAGTACTTCCAGCAATACCATTGGCGTGATGCAATTTTCCAGTGGAACCACGGGGCTTCCTAAAAAAGTTCTATATACCCACGCCGCTGTTTCTGTCACTGCTGTTTACACAAAATTTTGGCTTGGCCTGCGGGACGATGACAGATATATGTGCACCTCATCCCCAGCATGGGGCCATGGAATATGGTATGGAGTAGTAGGCCCAATGATATTTGGGAATGGTATAGGTGCCTATCATGGCAAGTTCAACTCTGAGGTCTTCCTTCAAGCACTTGAGGAATTTGAAATCACAAACGTGTCTGCTATTCCCAGGGTCTATCGCATGATTATGGATTGTGACAAATTGGACAACTACAGACTCAAACTCAGATACTTAAGTTATACTGGCTCGGCAATGGATGTGGAAGTGGCTAAGTACTTCTTGGATAAACTCGGGCTCCTGATACATTCTAACTATGGTAATACTGAAGCAGGCCCCCTTGTTATCGATTATGCCTTTGGCGATTATAAGCCTAAGCTGGGCAGCGCAGGAAAACCAATGCTGGGTACCAATGTGGGCGTGATAGATGAAGAAGGAAATGAACTATCGCCAGGAAAGGTAGGAGAGGTAGCAGTTTGGCGTAAAGGCAGGTGGAACCCGACAGGTGATTCCGGCTACTTTGATGAGGATGGCTACTTTTGGCCTAAAGGTAGAAGCGACGACGTGATAAAATCATCGGGATTCAGGATTGGGCCTTTCGAGATAGAGAACGTCCTTGAGAAGCACCCTGCGGTTATGAAGGCCGCTGTGGTGGGTAGTCCGGATAAGGAACGCGGGGAGATAGTCAAGGCTTTTATTGTAACTAATAATAAGCCCAGTGAAGAGTTGAAACTCGAGATACAGCAGTTTGTTAAAGCGAAACTGAGTATGCACGAGTATCCCAGGGAGATAGAATTTATTGATGAAATCCCTGAAACCCCGGATGGCAAAGTTAAGAGGAAAGAGCTCAAGGAGCGCGAAAGGGCAAGAAAGCTAAATGTCTCATATTAAATTGTTCGACCTCAGGTAAAAGGGGACACTTCTAAGGCAAGAGTGAACGAACACTTTAGGCTTGCTCCACTATTGGTAAACCAGTAGATTATGATTTTAAGCGAGTAGCAAGCCATGGTGCAGCAGGCCACAGATCGCTTCTGGCAAGCTGAAGCTAGAAGTGAATAGCCCCGGGAATTCATCAAGAATATCGAGCGTCTTACCCGCCGCAAGTTCGCCGCCGAGAAGAAGATCCGCTTTGTGCTGGAAGGATTCTGTCGCGATACCTCCATCAGAGACCTATGCCGCCGGGAAGGTATCCAGCCGAGTACCTATTGTGCCTGGTCAAAGGACTTAAGGGAGGCTGGCAAGGAAAGACTCACCGGGCATACCGTCCGCGATGCCACTAAAGCTGAAGTGCAGGACATCGAGCGTGAAAACGCCAGATGAAAGTGACTGGTAGCCGAACTATCTCTCCAAGTGCATGTGCCTAAAAAAACGGCCATACCGGGTCTGGAATAGAGGAAAAGTATATCCGGATGAGCGCTCAAGGAAAGGACTGAGATTGTCGCTGTGGTAACCGGGTCCGGGTTGTCCTGCTCAAGGGCTCTGGCTCGGCTTGGGTTACCCAGGAGCACCTACTACCGCTGGTTGAAGAGACAGGCAGAAGGGAGGCTAGAGGACAGTAGAGGCGGCTCGTCGCTACCCTGCAAAAAGATAAGCCCTGAAAGCGAGAAGGGTTAATTAGGCCAGCGGAAATCATTGGTTTTAAAGCAGCCAAGGAGTACCACCCCAAGACAAAACGGCCCAATGCGCTCTGGGGGAGCGATTCTGTCATCTGAGGGTCAACTATTGGGGCTGGAATTACCTCGAGAGAGTCATGGCCGACTTCAGCCGCTCTATTCTGGGCCGGGACCTCAAGAGTGTATGACTGGGGGATCTCTCCAAGGCGTGGTGCAACAGGCCGTAGGTTTCACCGGCATGACGGATATGGCAGTGAAGGATCAGCCGGTGTTGCTATCTGATAACGGTACCGGCTGCGTCTCCCAGCAGTTCATCCAGTACCTGCGCCCGGTGGGAATAAGGCACATTACCGTGTCACCCTTCCATGCCCAGACCAACGGCAAGATAGAAAGATATCATCGCACACTCTCAAAACAGACATTAACCAGGCATCTTACAATATGCCGAGTGAGCTAAAGGAAGCAATCAGGGCATTTATCCAATACTATGGTGTTGTCCCACAAGTGGTGGAAAGTTGGATCGGTATATCCTACCCTATATCAAATCACAGAGGGCCGTTGAAGCTCTCAGAAAAGGAGGATATACCGATGGAAAACGGATACCACAACAAGCAAAAAGTGACTATGGCAGATTTGGGATTATCGCTAAGGGAGGTTAGCTACCAGCCATTGGAGTTGTTTGCCAGGGAAGGAGCTGGACTGTTGTTAAGAATTGCTATGGAGGAAGAAGGGGCAGAGTTTCTGGGTTGTCTCCCTTGTGAGCGAAGTCAGGATAGCATCAAAAGCTATCGCAATGGACACCGAGAACGGCGTGCAAGGTGTACTGGTGGTGAGGTTGAGGTGATGGTGCCACGGGTCTCTGATACGGCAGAGCGATTCCGTTTGCGCATTCTCGGGGCATGGCAACGGCGCAGCCAGATATTGGATGAGGTCCTTCCTCTCCTGTATCTGGAAGGGCTGTCCACTAGGGACTTCCGGCGAGCATTGCGACCCCTATGGGGCAAAAGTGGACTTTCTAAACCAAGCGTCTCCCGAGCTAACTATATATTTGACCTTACCCCCCAAAAACTAGGCCAGTCATAATGAGAGTCTTCCGGTTAAAAGGAGAAAAGGAGGACTTGACATGGGGCGTCAGAAATACACTGACGAGCAAGTCATAAATATTCTGAGAGAAGGCGAAGGGGGAGCCAAGATAGGAGAGCTTTGCCGCAAGTATGGGGTAAGCGATGCCACTTATCACCGCTGGAAAGCGAAATACGCTGGACTCACCTTGAGTGAACTAAAGCGCCTGAAAACCCTTGAAGACGAGAATCGTCGTCTTAAGCAGATAGTGGCTGACCAAGCGCTGGACAACCGGGTACTGAAGGACCTGCTCTCAGAAAACTTTTAATGCCCGGGGCGAGGCGCATAGCAGTGTCGTATACTGTGGAAAGCTTCGGGCTGAGCAGCAGGAGGTTCTGCCGTCTGGTAGGTATCTGTCGTGCCAGCTATGCTTATCAGCCGAAAGACAAGGACGATGAGGTACTACGATTGAGACTAAAGGAATTAGCTGAACCGAGACACCGGTTTGGCTGGCATAGACTTCATGTGATGCTGAAGAGGGAAGGTGTGGTTATCAACCACAAAAGGACAGAGAGGATCTACCGGGAAGAGGGGCTTTCTTTGAGGCTGAAGAAACGGAAGAAGAAGGCAGCGGTCTTACGGGTCATGCTACCGCAGGCAGAACATGTCAACCAGCGGTGGTCCATGGACTTTGCCTCGGACAGCACCCTAGCCAGGCGCAGATTCAGGGTACTGGCTATAGTCGATGATTACTCGAGAGAGTGCCCAGCCATTGAAGTTGACAGCTCAATTCCAGGTGCCAAGGTGGTTGATGTATTGGAGAGGCTAGCCGAGAGCAGAGGACTGCCGGAGGTAATCACTGTGGACAGCGGTCCTGGGTTTGCCGGTAAGGCTATGGACGAGTGGGCGTATCGACGAGGCATTAGACTAAACTTCATACGGCCTGGGAAGCCGGTAGAGAGTGCATACGCCGAGAGCTTCATTGGTAGACTCCGAGATGAGTGCCTGAACGAGAACTGGTTCAGCTCTGTAAGGGAAGCCAGGGATATTATCGAAACATGGAGGAGGGATTATAATGCGGTAAGACCACACAGCTCACTGGATAACTTTAGCCCAAGGGAATTCATGGAAAACACCGAGAAAATTCTCATCCACGGTGGCCCATTAAATGGGGTAAGGTCACATTGAAGGATGCCTTTCGCGTCTGGCGAGAGCGAGATCTCTCCAGCGAGGCTATAGTCTACCTCTTCCTAGATGGCTTTTGCCTGGGAGTCAGACAGGGCACTAGGGGCAAAGAAGCTGTTCTGGTGGCCCATGGCATCAATCGGGGAGGGAAAAGGGTGGTACTCCATCTGAGCCTCGGAGGGCGGGAGAGTGCCGATTCTTGGAAAAGCATGCTACATGATCTGGAGGACAGGGGACTCAAACCTCCTCAGCTCATCATCTCTGATGGCAACCCTGGCCTTCTGCGGGCTATTTGTGATGTCTGGCCAGAGCTGCCACGACAGCGCTGCATAGTGCACCGCATGTGGAATGTGCTGGCCCGGGTGCCGAAGAAGAGGCAGGCTGAGGTAAAGCGAGTACTGCATCGTATCTTCCACGCCGCCTGCCTGGATGATGCCCAGGCAGAAGCCAACCACTTCTTAGCTCGCTATGGCCGACAATTTCCCACTGCCACCGAAATACTGACTAAACACCTGGGCGAATGTCTCACCTTCTACCGTTTCCCGGAGCACGATTGGAAGAATATCCGCAGCACTAATGCTTTGGAGCGGGCATTCAAAGAGGTGAGAAGGCGCACCAATGTCATCAGGCGCTTCCCTGCTGAGACAGCAGCGCTGGCTGTAGTATTCGGAATACTGGAGGAAGAACATTTGAAATAGCGACAGGTTAAGATGAGAGCTGAAGATATTGCTTGCATTACCGAGGCGGCGAAGTCTCTCGATTTGGAGCCTATGATGGCAGAATCTCTTCAGGCTGTGGCTGTGTAAGGAGATGCGGAGGTTGACCTAAAATGAATGAAAAGGTAGGATATGCTCAGGAGATTTCCACCAAACTTGGTACACTGCCTTAATACTATAACTACCGATGCTATCATGAAGGACTGAGCAATGTAACTCGATACTAGGTCTACACCGGAAGATATCTTGAAATAATACGGAGAAGGAAGGAGGTCGAAAGCAAGACATTAAAAGCAAGAAAGACGTATAATAGGATAGCCAGGGAGCAGGAGCATGGCTTTTAAGCTGCCTGTTATTTCTGAAGGCGTGATTGTCCGATTTTGGCTGATGACATACAGCGATAGATGCCAAATTGGAAGAGTGCTACAAGATTTACGAGGAAAAGAGAAAAACCCGACAGGTTGGCTCTTATAACAAGTTAGTACCTCATATGGTTACATTTCATATGATGAAACGACATCCAGTTGGGTTACCTACTTAAATGAATTGGCACTCAGGGTATGAGCGGCAAATTAGAAGTGTGACCGCGTACGTCCTGCAGCAAATAACGTGACCAAATATCGGCTATCAACATCTAAGGGAGTAACAATACATCAATCTAAGGAGGCAAGGAGAAGATGAGAAGCCTACTGTGGGAACCCTTTCGAATGGGCCAGATGGAATTGAGAAACCGGATAGTGATGCCGCCTGTAACGACGCAGTATGCCAGTAAAGAAGGCTACGTTACGGAGCGAATCAGGAACCACTATGAGGCGCGAGCTCGCGGTGGGGCAGGGCTGCTTATTGTAGAAGAGGCCTATGTTCATCCGCGTGGGCAGAGTTTTGGTTACCAGTTGGGTATCAGCGACGATAAGTTTATTCCGGGCCTGGGTGAACTGGTTCAGGATATTCAAAGGCATGGCGCCAGGGCGGCTATTCAGCTCTATCATGGCGGCAGGAAGGAGAAACTGGAAATGATGAGTGGGGCGCGACAGGCGGCTCCCTCACCGCTGGCTGGCTCAAGCGGCGAGGTGCCTGAAGAGCTCACAGTTGACGAGATAAGAGAAATCGTGGGCTTTTTTGCTGAGGCAGCAGGCAGAGCTAAGAAGGCTGGGTTTGACGGTGTGGAGATCCATGGAGCGCATGGCTACCTCATTGACCAGTTTCTGTCTCGTTCTGCGAATAGACGGAGTGATGCCTATGGGGGCGACCTGCGCAACCGGGCGAGATTTCTCGTTGAAGTCATAGAAGCTGTGAGGAGGATGATAGGGAGTGACTATCCCGTCTGGTGTCGAATAAATGGCAGGGAATATGGATTTGAGCATGGGACCTCTCTGGAGGAGGCTAAAGAAATAGCCCGAATGGCTCAAGAGGCTGGCGCCGATGCTATACATGTGTGTGGTGGTGGACCCAGAAACCCGGCTAACCTGCCGTCTCCCACATTTA
>CAZQDF010000028.1:0-4832 GCA_964592065.1 uncultured Dehalococcoidales bacterium
CCTGGTTACCTGGCAAGCCTAAATGGGGTACCTTTTTCTCCTTTCCACTCTCTACCTTCTTAATCACCCCAAAAGCAGATGGTTTGCCGGGCTTCATGCACACTGTCCAGAGAGCAATCTCCCCCCGATTTGCTAGAACCTCCTTCACCATATCGTAATCTCCCAGAGACACGCCACCAGAGGTGATGAGCATGTCCGAACTCAGTCCTTCCTCAATTTTCCCGCTCAGTGATTGCAACGAGTCACGCCCTATACCAAGAATTTTAGGAATCCCACCATAGCGCAGGATTTGAGCGGCGATAGTGTAAGTATTGCTATTATGAATCTTGCCCGCAGCCAATGGCTGGTCAACATCTATAAGCTCGTTACCAGTAGCCAGGACAGCGACAATCGGGCGACGAATAACTCGCGCGGTAGAGTACCCCAGGGAAGCTAACACACCTAACTCCGAGGGACGAAGCACCTTCCCTTGTTTCAAAACTAGTCCCTCTCTAGCAATATCCTCACCTCTGTATCGCACATTCAGCCCCTTCTCCACCTGCCGCAATATGCCGATTTGGGACAAGTTACCATGGGATGATTTACGGCTGGCTTCGTCGGTATCCTCAAACTGAACTACGGCGTCAGCTCCCTTAGGCAACGGTGCTCCAGTCATAATGCGAATAGCTGTTCCAGGCTCAATCTCTGCAGTAGACATAGACCCAGCAGCAACCTCCCCGACAACAGTCAAATTTTTAGGGGACGACTTGCTGGCACCATAAGAGTCTTCAGCTCGCACAGCATAACCATCCATAGAGGAATTATCCAGCGGGGGTATATCAATGGTAGAGTAAATATCCTCGGCAAGAACTTGGCCCAGGCAGTCCAAAATAGGCTTCTCCTCAGGTTCCAAGACTTCAACATAGCTCAAAATCTTCTCTAAGGCTTCTTCTACAGAGACCATTTGACCAACCCAAAACCGTATTATAGACCATCTGTGTTCTCCGAGCCAATTTCTCCCGGCCACACGTTGTAACAGTTTGACCGGTGGAAGGGGAAGCACAAGCAGCATGTCCATGGATTACGATAAACCCTGGGAAGGCAACAAGAAAGCAGGCTGGACATTTGCCTTAACCGTATACAGCCAGCAACATCGCTGGAGAGATTGTCAGCCTTAGTGAGAAGATAGCTCCAAGGTTATTCTGCTTTCCTCAGTTGAAAGCCCTTTCCTGATGAAGCCCAGTTTTTTGCTCAAATTCAGCATCTTCTCATTTCTATTTGACACAATTCCGTAGATATTCTTTAGCCCCTTCTCCTGCGCTACACCTATTAAAATGTCAGAGAGCTTCAGCCCTAAACCACTACCCTGGAAATCGTCAGCAACTAAAATAGCAAACTCTGCCGTTTCTCCACCGGGCTCAATTATCAGTCTCCCAACTCCAACATTCCTCCTCTTACCATTCGAAGTGTATTCAGCTACAATAGCCATTTCCCTATCATAGTCAATATTGCAAAACCGGGTAAGCATTTCGTGTGTTATCTCCTTAAGTACATAGAAGAATCTAAACCTGGAGGACTCTTCTGATAGACCAGCCAGAAGCTCCCTTTCAAGTGGTTCATCTTCAGGCCTGATAGGTCTTAACAACACGGGACGTCCATCCCCGCATTTCCAGTGCTGCACATATCTAGTTGGATAGGGAGATATTATTAAATGGCCATATTCCTGTATTCCTTTTTGAATTGCTTCTTCGTCAAGGATTATCCTTGCATCCAGTGCAACAGCCGCATTGCTGCTTGTAACCAGCGGGTTAATATCCAGCTCTTTTATCTCGGGAAAATCAATCATTAGGTTTGACACTCTTACCAGGGTCTCATCCAACAGCCGCAAGTTAGCTGGCGGTTTGGTTCTGAATCCTTCAGATAGCAGTTTATAAATCCTGGTTTGCTCTAATAGTCTTCTGGCTAATGTCTGATTCAGGGGAGGTAGTCCCACACCAATGTCTTTAAAGAATTCTGTCTCTGTCCCTCCCAGACCACATGTTATTACAGGACCAAAAATTGAGTCTTTTTTACTCCCAATAATAAGCTCATAATCATAACCTGTAATCATTTTCTGGATACTAATTCCTTCTATCTTGGCATCAGGTTGGTGATTCGCAACATTCGCCATCATTTCACCAAATGCCTTCCTAACTTCATCAGCCGAGTTAATGTTCAACTTCACCCCACCAATATCTGATTTATGGGCTATATCAGGGGAAGATATCTTCATTGCTACCGGATATCCAATATCGGACGCTATCATAACGGCGCTCTCTGGATTTTTGGCCAGATACGGAATTGTAGAAGAAATACCATATGTTGTCAGGAGCTTTTTCGAATCCTCCTCACTCAAAAGTGCCCTGCCCTGTCCCACTGTATTATGAGTGAGTATTTTAAGATAGTTCTTGGGAATTCCTATATCTAATGGCAAATCTTCCGGAGTCTCATATAGCATCTCTAAGTTACGAGCATATTGATACAATATAAGTATGTTTTGATTGCTCCTTCAGGAAAGTCGTAAGCAGGAATCTTATTCTCATAGAATGCCTGCCTTACCTTGGCTACATCTTTGTCACCTATCAAAGCAGCCAGCACTGGCTTATTACCCTTCTTGGCGTGCCGGATAACAGCCCTGGCTACCTCGACAGGGTCAGCCGCGCCCTGAGGTGTATATAGGACTACGACGCCATTGACTCCGTGGTCTTTAATGGTAAGCTCAAGCGTTTTTGCATATGCCTGGGGCTTCGCATCTCCAAGCATATCAATAGGATTGGATTTGCTCCAGCTAGGGGGTAAGAATTCGTTTAGAGAGGAAAGAGTATCCTCACTAATCACAGCTAATTTGCCGCCTCTGCTTATCAGAGAATCGGTGGCTAGCACTGCTGGGCCACCAGCGTTGGTTATTATGGCTAAATTTGGCCCTTTAGGTAGTTGAGCCGTGTTCAATATAGAAGCGCAATTGAAAAGGTCTTCAATCTCTTCTACCCTTACCACGCCAGCTCTACGGAAAATAGCATCATAGTACAAGTCCTCGCCTACCATGGCTCCAGTGTGAGATTTGGCCGCCTTTGCGCTTTCCCGGAACTTCCCTGGCTTTAACACGATTATAGGCTTTGTTCTGGCAAATCCTCTGGCTGCACTTATAAATTTCCTGGCATTTCCTATAGATTCCATGTATATGATTATGCTTCTAGTCTCAGAATCTACACCAAAATAGTCTATTAAGTCTCCAAAATTCACATCCAGCATAGAACCCAATGAAACGAAGGCACTGAAACCTACATTCTTGCTAATCGCCCAGTCAAGCACGGCAGAGCCTAAAGCACCACTCTGTGATAAGAAAGCTACATATCCAGTTTTGGGCATCCTTTTAGCAAATGTGGTATTTAGGTTGGCGCTGGGCCTGATTAAACCCATGCAATTAGGTCCCATTATTCGAATATCGTGTTTCCTAGCTATGTCTGCTATTCTATCTTCACGTGCTTTCCCCTCACCTCCCACTTCCTTAAAACCGGCTGAAATGACAATAATCGCTCTAACGCCAGCTTTGCCACTTTCCTCAACCATATCAGGAACAGTCTCGGCAGGGGTAACAATAATAACAAGATCAGGGGACTCGGGCACGGAGCTTACGTCAGGGTAGCACTTTATGTCGAATACCTTCTCCCTGTTAGGGTTTACCGGATATATTTGGCGCTTATCCTTGGCCAACAGTAGGTTTTCCAGCATTATCTTCCCTATTGACCCTTCCCTATCTGTAGCTCCTATTAGAGCTATGCTCTTAGGATTAAAGAATAGATTTACCTTATCCATACCTTTCTCTCCACGCTATTGCCTTACTATCCAGCCCAATTAGTACTTTATACAAATATACTACATACATCAATACCATCGCCATACGCTATGTGAAGGTCTGCTTTTAACACCTCCACTGCAGTTCAGAGCAATTTCTATCAGCAACACTATTGGCACTTTGGGATTTGGGCTAAGGCAGGGTGTGAGAGGAGATGGAACCACTTGTAATGTGTCTGGATAACAGAAGCTTGTTTTGTGTGACAAACGCAGAGGGCTCTCCGCTCATAGATTAACAGGCTACACGATCCTGACTCTTGTTCAATTTCCTGGTTTAAGCTGCGCTTCATAAACTTTGCCTACTGGAGCATATATCAGTTTTTGCCTACATCACAGGCCATCACCAGTGGACTGAGCAAACTCCATCGGTTTTCGAGTAGAAATTCGATATCCCATATAGAAGTCCCAGCAAAAATTTCTGAGTTAATTATCAAAAATTCCCTTTAGGGTATTGACAAATCGAGAAAGCCTGTTATAATATGGTATATGGCAACCGCTTACCGCCTGCCATATCAAGGAGTGGCTAAAATGAGGAGAGTCTACGTTAAGGAAGAGGCCTGCATTGGCTGTCACCTTTGTGAGGTGTATTGCCAGTTACAGCATGCCCAATCGAAAGACATAATCAAGGCTTTAAGAAGAGAGGCACCGCGTCCTTTGCCAAGACTCCGGGTGGAGGAAAAAGGCCTGGTATCCTTCTCGGTGCGTTGCCAGCAGTGTGATGAAGCTCCATGTGTCCAGGCCTGCATTACTGGTGCTCTTGCTCGTGACCCTGTGAGCTCCTTAATCGAGGTAGACGAGGAGCGCTGTATTGGTTGCTGGACATGCTTGTTGGTTTGCCCGCTCGGTGCAATAAAGCAGGATATAGAACAGAAGAAAGTACTCAAATGCGACCTTTGCCAAGGAGAGGAGATTCCGGTCTGCGTAGCCAATTGCCCGAATGAAGCGCTGGTGTATGTAGA
>CAZQDF010000028.1:4932-10824 GCA_964592065.1 uncultured Dehalococcoidales bacterium
TAAGGGTAACCAATCCCTGGTATTACCGAAGCAAGAATAGCGATACCTGGATTAAGATTGGAGAATCCGAGGATAGAGACAGATACTTCCCTGTAATGTGGGACACAACGAGTTTGGAAAATGGGCAATATGAGGTAATAGGCTTAATGCACGTCTTTGTCAAACAGCATGGCGAGGAAAAAGCTATTGCACGGGTAAACATAGTCGAGGTCACTGTTGAGAATTGAACCTTCGCCAGTACACAAAGGAAGGGACATTAGATGATTGTCATAATTGATTATGGTGCCGGCAATCTACGCAGCGTGGTTAACGCTATCAGCAGATTGGGCTACCAAGCAAAGGTAACCAGCATACCCGGCGAGATGCTTGCCGCCCAGGCGGCTATCCTGCCGGGGGTTGGAGCCGCGGCCGATACCATGGCTAACCTGCAAACGCTGGGACTCGTCAGCCCGATTCGGCGCTTTATTGCCGAAGGGCGACCCTTCCTGGGTATCTGTATCGGGTTACAGATTTTGTTTAGCGGCACCGAAGAAGGCGGCTGGCACGAGTGTCTTGGCATCATCCCCGGGGTAGTACGCAGGCTTCCCCTGGGCTTGAAGATTCCACACATGGGCTGGAATCAGGTAAGGCAAAGGACTTATCACCCGATTTTTAGTGGCATACCCGATAAAGCCAACTTCTACTTTGTACACAGCTATTATGTCGAGCCAGCTGATAGGTCAATAGTCGTCGGCGAAACCGAATACGGTGCCTCGATATGCAGTGTTATTGCCAAAGGCAACCTGATAGCGACTCAGTTTCACCCGGAAAAGAGCGGTGAGTTTGGACTCAAGATTTATGACAATTTCATCAAGATTGCTCTGGTAGCCGAGGTAAGCAGACTGCAACACAATTAGGTGGTCACAGATGGCAAGGACAGAGAAAACAAACTATCTGATTATCGGGAACTCCGCAGGGGGGATTGGTGCTGCTGAGGCTATTCGTAAGATGGATAAAGCCAGAGCAATCACCATAGTCTCCGATGAGCCCTACCATGCCTACTCAAGGCCACTTATCTCCGAGTATTTAGCCAACGGATGTCCCCTAGAGAGGATGCTATTTCGTCCGCCGGATTTCTACGAGAACAGCAACATCCGAACCCTGTTAGGTGAGAAAGTAGTGCAGGTCAATTTCAATGAGCATATTGCTAAACTGGAAAGCGATAGAACCATAACTTGGCAAAAATTGCTGCTTGCTACTGGCGGCTTACCTATTGTTCCTCAGATAGAGGGTATCGGGTTGAAAGCAGTTTTCACCTTTATCAAGCTCGACGATGCCAGGGCAATCGACCAGTTCCTGAATCAATATGGAAGAAGGGTAAGAGCCGTGGTCCTTGGCGGTGGACTAATTGGGATGAGTGCGGCCGAAGCACTGGTAAAGAGAGGGGTTCAGGTTACTATTGTGGAGATGAAAGAACAGATTTTGAACACTATTCTTGATGAAGAAGCATCGGCTCTGGAGGAGAAAGTTCTAACGGAGGCAGGTGTTGAAATAATAACAGGACACACAGTAAGCAAGATTGACAGCTATCTGCCCGGTGAAGCCACTGGTGTCAGCCTGGATGATAGCCGACCCATACCCTGCGAGATGGTAATTGCAGCTATCGGCGTCCAGCCACGCATCGAGCTTGTGTCTGATAGCAGAATTGAGACAAACCGCGGCATAGTCATCGACCGCCATATGACTACATCCAACCCTGATGTCTATGCCTGTGGAGACGTAGCCGAGGCCTACGATTTCGTCTACGGTGAGAATCGGCTGGCCCCTATCTGGCCCAATGCCTATGTTGGAGGCAGGATTGCCGGATTCAATATGGCTGGCGTTGCAACCGAATATCAGGGCGGGACAGCAATGAATTCCATGAGGTACTTCGGGATGAATATTGTCTCGGCTGGAATGGTACGCCCACCCGATGACAGCTACGAAGTGATCAGCTCCGAGCACGACGACGTCTACAAGAAGGTGGTCTTGAAAAACGGGGTTATAGTAGGCATGGTCTTTAGTGGTGACATCGAGAAGTCAGGCATCATCTACAATTTGATGAAGGACAGGGTAAACGTCGACAGCTTCAAGCAAGCTTTGGTTGGTGATGATTTCGGCCTAGCTTCTCTCCCTGAGGAAATCTGGCGAGCAAGGTTGGCCATACCAGCCTCATTACTAGCTTCCTCAGTGACCTCCATTGAACAACCTGAGGAGGCTCTCATAGGAGAGTGATATTCTCATCTCAGGAGGGACAGTATGAGAGATATAAGAAGGATAAATAATCCCCACAATGATGATAAAGTAATTGACGCCTGTTCCATATTTGGGGCCATAGATACTTCAGGCAGGAGATTCTCCGGGGAAGGTATTGTCAGAGCAATCGCCAACATGCATGACCGCGGCAATGGCCTGGGTGGCGGATTTGCTATCTACGGCCTATACCCTGAATATGCTGACCTCTATGCCTTCCACGTCATGTACCTCAGCCAGAAAGGACAGCAAGAAACAGAGGCATTTCTTAAGGAAAATTTTGACCTGGTTTACCAGGAGGAGGTGCCAACCCGACCGACGCCAAGGATTGCGAACCCCCCAGTGGTATGGCGCTACTTTCTTGAGATAGGTCGGCACCAGCCCAAGAAGCAATCTGAGGATGACTACATCGTGGAACGGGTAATGACCATAAATACCGAGTTGTGCGATAGCTTTGTCTTTTCCAGCGGTAAGAATATGGCTGTATTCAAAGGTGCAGGCTACCCTGAGGAGATAGCTGAGTACTTCTGTCTGGAACAGTACAAAGGTTACCTTTGGACAGCACATGGGAGGTTCCCCACCAATACGCCTGGATGGTGGGGTGGGGCTCACCCATTCTGTATTCTAGACTGGACGGTGATTCATAACGGTGAGATTTCATCCTACGGAATAAATCGCCGCTACCTAGAACAGTTCGGCTATCATTGCACGATGCAGACCGATACTGAAGTAGTGGCCTATGCCGTTGACTTGCTCATGCGCAGGCACAATCTGCCACTGGAGATAGTGGCCAAGGTACTGGCACCACCTTTCTGGAGCGATATCGAACGCATGCCGCCAAGCGAGCAGAAGCTAATGCGAACTCTGCGTCAGGTATATGCAAGCCTACTCTTAAACGGGCCATTCGCGGTAATTGTTGCCCATCACGGCGAAATGATCGGATTGACCGACCGCATTAGATTACGACCACTAACCGTGGGAGAAAAGGACGACATGTTATATCTTTCGTCTGAGGAGTCTGCTATCCGCCTGATATGTCCTGAACTGGACAGGGCGTGGATTCCTATGGGCGGCGAACCGGTTGTAGGAAGGCTGAAGACGGTATCGCAGCAGCAACCGATAGCTACCAAGGAAACAGTAACAGCCGTGGAGGCGGTGTGAAATGCTGACGAAAAGAATTATCCCCTGCCTTGATGTGAAGGATGGCCGGGTCGTAAAAGGAAAAAGCTTTGTCGAGTTACGCGACGCTGGTGACCCGGTGAAGCTAGCCAGTTTCTACTATAAAGAGGGTGCTGATGAACTGGTATTTTTAGACATAATGGCCACCCCTGAAGGACGTGACACCATGGTTGATGTTGTGGAACGTATCTCAGAGAAAGTGTTCATACCACTCACTGTGGGTGGCGGGCTGCGCAACATTAGTGATATGCGGCGCATGCTGCTGGCTGGGGCGGATAAGGTCTCAATAAACACGGCAGCTGTGCTCAACCCCAAGTTGATTAGAGAAAGCGCTGACAAATTCGGCAGCCAATGCGTTGTGGTTGCGATAGATGCCAAACGAGTGGATGGAGACAGCCAACCTAAGTGGGAAGTTTACACCCATAGTGGCCAGAAGCCTGTCGCGCTTGATGCTCTCGACTGGGCAATGCAGGCAGTAGCACTCGGGGCTGGCGAATTGTTGCTTACCAGCATGGATGCTGATGGACACCGGGCGGGATATGACACCGAACTTACCCGCACCATTTCCGAGGCGGTAAGCGTGCCGGTCATCGCCAGTGGTGGCGCCGGCACTCCAGAAGACCTGTATCAGGCAGTGGTCCTAGGCAAGGCAGATGCGGTTCTGGCAGCCAGCATCTTCCACTACGGGACCTACTCCATCGGCGAGATAAAGGAATACCTGGCAAAACAGGGAATACCGATACGGATCTAGAGGAGAAGAGACAGTGAAGACCTATATAGCACCAAAATTCTTGGTAAAACGAGACCCTGAGCGGTGTATCCAGTGTCAGGTCTGTGTCAACCAGTGCACGTTCGACGCTCATTACTATGATGCTGAAGACGACGAAGTGAGAAGCCGTGACGAAAACTGTGTTGGCTGCCATCGCTGCGTGCTTTTTTGCCCTACCCAGGCATTGACTATTAGCCGAAACCCACTGGACTATCGGGAGAACTATAACTGGCGTCCAGAGGTTATCGAAGACATCCTCAAGCAGGCAGAAACTGGTGGGGTGCTCCTTACCGGGATGGGCGATGATAAGGGGCAGCGCATTTACTGGGACCGCTTGGTGCTTAACGCTAGTCAGGTAACCAACCCATCCATTGACCCGCTCCGTGAGCCGATGGAGCTTACCACCTACCTGGGGCGCAAACCTGACCAAGTTGAATTGGAACCAAATTCTTTCAACTTGAAGACAGAACTGGCTCCCCAGGTAAAGCTAGAATTGCCAGTCATGTTTGCTGCCATGTCCTATGGCGCTGTGAGCCTTAACGTGCATGAGTCCCTCGCCAGGGCAGCTACTGAAATGGGTACCTTGTGGAACACCGGTGAAGGCGGGCTTCACCCTAAACTATACAGGTATGGAAACAATACCATCGCCCAGGTAGCTTCCGGACGTTTTGGCGTTCATGCCGAGTACCTGGATGTGGCCAGAGTAATCGAGATTAAGATTGGCCAGGGAGCCAAACCCGGAATTGGTGGACATCTTCCAGGAGAGAAGGTAAGTGCCGAAGTATCGTTGACGCGGATGATTCCCCAGGGCACTGATGCCTTATCGCCGGCACCGCAGCATGATATCTACTCCATTGAGGACCTGGCGCAGCTTATATATGCACTGAAAGAGGCAACGAACTATACCAAGCCGGTATCGGTTAAGATTGCTGCAGTGCACAACTCAGCCGCTATTGCCAGCGGTATGGTAAGGGGCGGTGCCGATATTATCGTCCTTGACGGACTCAGAGGGGCTACCGGTGCTGCTCCCAAGATTATTCGCGACAATGTCGGCATTCCGATTGAGATGGCTCTGGCCTCGGTGGATAGCCGATTGAGGCAGGAAGGTATACGCAACCAAGCCTCCATCGTGGTCTCTGGTGGAATAAGAAACAGCGGTGATGTGGCTAAGGCGATTGCTCTAGGTGCAGATGCCGTGTATATCGGTACGGCGGCACTAGTCGCCCTGGGCTGCCATGTTTGCCAGCAGTGTCATACCGGGAAGTGTGCTTGGGGTATATGTACCACTGACCTCCGTTTGACCAAGAGGGTGAATCCAGATATCGGTACCCGCAGGCTGGCCAACCTGCTTCGTGGCTGGAGCATTGAGCTGAAGGATATACTGGGCGGGCTTGGCGTCAACGCTCTTGAGAGCCTGCGTGGCAATCGGCTGCACTTAAGAGGTATCGGATTAACCGATACTGAACTCGAAATCCTGGGAGTAAGAATGGCAGGAAGTTAAAAATGGCAAATAGAGAGGATACTGTAATTGATATAGACGCCAGCGGGGTTTACTATCGGGACCTTAATACCACCCTGAGAGAGGCAGTGTCTGATAGTGCCCGAAGGATTGAACTCCATAATGTTCACGGGCAAAGGTATATCGGCACCGACCTAGATGAGCCAGTGGAGCT